>JAZUCB010000229.1:0-19300 GCA_045638985.1 Clostridia bacterium | reverse complement strand
TGCAATTATATCTTTTGTAGAAGATAAGATTGAATGGTGGTGGTTTAGATATATGCAGAAGTTCCGTAAGATAGTAATTGATAGTGCAGAAAGCATATTGATTAATACATGGAAAGCAAAGAACAAATACAAAACAATAACAGTTAAGGGTTCGCTTAAATCATACAAAGATGTTATCAACTTACGAACAAGATGCGAGCTGAAACAACAACTATTGTTACAAGACCGAATTTTGTGGTCTACAAAAGCATTAAACAACTACAATGCACATACAAGAATATTGCTTGATGATGATGGCAAGGAACTTGATTTAGGGGTTAAAGATAATGACCACGCAGATGTTTATGCTTATGGTTTGACAGAGAAATGGAATGAAATCACAAGAAATATAAGGAGGGCATAATGAGAATTATATTTAAAGGTAAAGACAATACTATTGTTAATGAAGTATCGCAAGAGATGTTTGAAAGGGTTTATAAGCCAAAAGGTTGGATAACGGAAGATACAACACAGGAAACTAAAGTAGAAGAATTTAAGGTTGAAACCAAACCAACCGATGAAGCAGAGATTAAACAAATTGAAAAGGTTAAGAAGAATAAGCCACAACAATTTAATGATAAATTAATAAAAGGGAAATAAAATGTATAATTTTAATTTAAAAAGAAAAGAACTGATAGATAAAATGCGTGGAAATGCAGTATACGAATTTAACCTAGCACAAAACCTAGCATTGTTATCTAATGATGAAAGTGTTGTTAGAAGATTTTTTCAAGTAGAGTTGCCAACCTATTTTAAAGACACTTGGCTTGCGATGGAAGGTAGAGATTTGTTTATGGGGCATTACCAATCAGGACAAGCATTTACATATTTTGGTATTATTCCTATGATTGTAAATGGTAAGGTAAACCTTGTTGCATCTAGTGGTTTTAATTGTAAGAGTGATGACAAAGAGATTGATGATTTATTAAACAAAGTCAAAGAAGAATGTAAACTTGAAGAATTGTTTGTTAAAGGAACATATTGGGAAAGTGGAATTGGAGATGTTTTGTTTAGAATTTCATACATTCCTGAATTAAGTGATAAACCAATCATTGATGTTATTGAGCCACAATACTATGAGATTAAATATTCACATGGTGTTATTAAGAGCATTATTATCAAAGAAGTTAGCGAAGAAGACCCATCTTATGAATTGAGAGAAATCCATTACAAAGATGATGACGGCTATGTAAACATTGATTACAGGTTCACAGTTGATAACAAATATGTAAGCCCAGATGATGAAAACTTAATGAAAGAATGTTTATTTAAGTTCACTAAACGATTAGATGAGATTAAACCAGTAAAATTGCCTTTTAAAGACTTCTTGTGTGTGTTTAAGAAAAACAATAACCAAAGTATGTTATATCGTGGACAAAGGGGTGTTCCTGACATTCAAGGTATGGCAAGTATTGAAGATGCATTAACTGAAAGCATAAGTGATTTGATTGATGCTATTCGTAAGGGTGGTGTTAAAGAATATGTTAGTGATGAGTTGATACCGCAAGATGTTGATGGTAATGATATGAGATTAAACCATTTTAACAAAACAATCATTATTACAAAGGGTTCAACCAGCACAGATAATAGTAAAAACCTATGGCAAGTAACGCAAGGCGACATTAAATGGGAAGCTTATACAAGGACAATTCAAAACCTTATGAGTGTTGCAATCAATAAAGCAGGTTTAAGTCCAACAACATTAGGTTTAACAGGGTTAGAAAGCATTAATTCAAGTGCAGAAAGCCAAGATGCAAGAGAAAAGACATCTATGAGAACAAGAGAAATTGCATTGACCAGTTGGAAACCAGTTTTAAAACAAATTCTTAATAAGTATTTACAAGTAAGAGATTATATCAATAACAAGTCTATTTTAGATTATAGTGACCTAATTAACATTACATTTAATGAATATACCAACCCAACACTTGAAAACATTACTGATGTATTAGCAAAACAAGTTCAAACAGGTTTAAAATCACAATACACAGCAATTAAGGATTTAAATAAAGGTGCAAGTGATAATCAAATAGACCAAGAGTTTGAGAGAATTATGGCTGAGAGTGGACAGGCAGTGTTACAACCTATGGAAGAAGATGGAATGATGACGGAACAACCATCACAACCACCAAAAATGCCACCAAACACAACACAAAAACATAAATTATCTATTTATAACATAAATTAAGGTATACAAGGTCAATAGCAAGACCTTAAAAAATGCTAATTAACTGAATAGGAACAGGATAAACCCTAATTAACTGAATAGTAACAGGTAAAACACTAATTTATTTAATTCAAATATAGGAGAGAAAGATGAACGAATTAAAGAGAGAATTGTCTAAATTGTCAGGTATTGATTTCTTTAACCCAAAGTTTAGAGATGTATTTAAAAAATACTTTCCAGATGATAAAGATGCAGAAGAAGAAAAGTTAGAACAAATGGGTATTGAAGAAGAAACCGAAGAAGTAGTTGAAGACAATCCAGAAACAATGGTTGAAGATAAACTTGAAGAAGTTAGCGAAAGTGAAACTGACACTGAAAATGATGTTGAAGATATGGTAGAAGAAAAAGCTGATACTGAAGAAGAAGCACAAGAAGTTGCTGAAACAATCGAAGAAGAAGCACAAGAAATTCAAGATGAAACAGTAACAGAAGAAGAAGTTGCTGAACCAGTTGAAGAAGTGGCAGTTGAAAATACTAACAATCTTGAAGCAGAATTATATGATGTTAAAGTTGAAAATGAGTTGAGAAAACTTGGTGTTAGAGATGACAAGATTGAACCAGCTAAGAGAATGGCTAAATATGAAATTTCAGGAATGGAAGATTTGGCTAGACTTGGTGAAATTGTTAGACAATACCCTGAATGGACAACATCATATAAACCACAAGGTTTTGGTATGAGTGTTGATGAAGGCAAGTATAATTTAACCGAAGAAGAAAAAAGATTAAAACAAATGGGCATCGACCCTAGAGATTAAGGAGAATTAAAATATGGCATACATTGAAGCATTACCATCAAGTTTTAGATTTAACACAGTAGAAACAGTTGATACAGTGTTTTCAAAAATCTTGGTAGCAAACTTGTTCAAAGATGAAACCTTTGTAGCAGGTAAAACATTTACAGACAAATACAATGAAAGAGCAGGACAAATCTATGCTCGTAGACTTGGTAAGACACCAGCAACAGTAAAAGATGCAACATCATCAGGTGGACTTGACCTTGTTCATACAGAAACAGCAGACTCACTTGTGCTTATCCAAAAGAAAGATGCAATTTCAAGAAGTGAAAAATGTTATGAACTTGTTGAAACTTTGAGAGCATCAGGTAAATCAGTAGATAAAGTTGCAGAAGTTGTAGCAGAATTTAAAGAAGCACTCCAAATTCAAATGATGAAATATTTGCTTGCAACACCAGTAGAAGATAGTGCAGTTGGTGTTGGTGGTGCAACTCGTTCAGCAAACACAAACAAATCAGCAAACCTTGAAGAACTTTTGGAAGATATCCTTGCTGATAGACAACAAATTAGAGTTAATGGTGGTGTAGCTGATACACTTATTATCAGCCCAGAAGCAGAAACAATGTTCCTTGCTAATGCTTACACATCAGGAAACGCATTCATTCCAGAAACCAATGAAGAACTTGTTAAATCAGGTAAAATTGGTAGACTTTATGGCATGAATGTTTACACATCTAACCTTTTGGGTGGTGGTGTTCCAGCAACAGGTGGAAATGCACCAGCTAATAGTGGAGATGCATCTAATTGTGAATATGTAATCTATGACCATGATACATTTGCAGTTGCTTGTGATATTCTTGGTTTGAGAATGGTAAATGCAATCGACTTTATCGGTTCATACGCACAAATCGAAGCAATCGCAGGTGGTGGTGTAGTAAACCCAGCACTTGCTATCGCAAAGGTTACAGCTTAATTTTATAGAAAAGGTGTAAAAACCTTTTCTTTTATCATAGTTATAGGAAAATCGGCAAGTTCAAGTCTTGCAATTATGGAGAAAGAAATGAGATTATATTATGGTGGATATGGACATAATCCTAGTGGAAAACAATATGTGTATTATGGTGGAGATAATTTTAGGACAGGGCAACATGTTGTTGCACCAGTAAGACATGCAGTATCACAAAAACTTTATAATACAATGTTTACTATTCAAAGAACAGGTAATCTTGGAGAAAGGAATGGAATGCCAACAATGGCACAAAGAGAAGCGGATAGATTAGAGAATAGTGGGATTGAAATTAAGAGTATAGGTGGAAGAAATACATTAAGTTTGCCAACAGGACAAAGATTTGAGAATAAAGCAAGTTGGGAAAGGGCTAGTAATTATATAAGAGAAGATAATATACAGCAAAGACTTGCAAGTTATAGTCAACAAAGAGACAATATAGAAGCAAAAAATAGATTAAGAAGTTATTAGGAGAATAATATGAAACAATCAAATATACCATATTATAATGAACCAAGTGATTTTGGTGATGGATTAAACAAATACCCATGTAGCACACAATATATGTATTATAATGGTGCAGAACATAAGTATTTTTTAACAAGACAAGCACTTAATTTTTATGGTTTAAATGTAGAAAGAAAATATATTAGTGATAGCACTAATAAAGTAGATGAATTTATCAACCTTGTAACAAAAAAAGTATATGACTACATTGGTTATAAAAGTGGTTGGAAACTATTCCCTATTCAAATGTATAGAATTGCAACAGGAAACAATAGATTATTAGACCCTTATGAGTTCCGTCATCAGTTTGAATTAGCACTTGTAAGTCAAGCAAAATACATACTTGAAAATGGAGATAGTGCAAGATATTCAGGAGTAGACCTTGAAAAAGGCGAAAGAGAAGAACGCAGACCAGAAGATGATTTTATGAACACAAGTGATATTGCACCTGAAACAAGAAGAGCATTGAGATTTATGGGATTAGATAGATGGTTTTCAGTCTACCAAGTAGGCAAACTTGATACCACTAAATATTAGGAGTTAAAAATGACAATAGATAAAAGACTTCCATTTGGTGCAAAGGGCGAGTGGGGTAAATGTTATAAACTATACAACAACGAATTAATTGACAATGAAACCATACAATATTTAGACAATACATATTATGACATTGGGCAAGATATTCAAGTTAAAGAATTAACAAATAGTGCAAATATTGAGAATGCACAACCTATTAGAAACTTAATTGCACAAGGCGAGTATAAAGTAATTGAAACAACTGATGCGTTTTTTAATGCTGAAATCAAGAGATTTGAATGTGTAATAAGCCCAAATGATATATTGAATGTGTTTAATGAATATTGGGTTGTTGAAAAGATAGAAGAACGCAGTATTTACACACCAAATAAACAAACATTTTACTATGTATCAATCAAAAAGATATTTGGAAACATATTAACAGGAGTATAACAGATGTTAAGAAATCAAGAGATTTGCAATTTCTTAAATGATAATTTAAGTGGAGAACATACATTTAAAATTTTTAGTGAAATTGGCAGAAGTAAAGATGACGGAGCAATACATGGTGTTTTAACTAGAAACAACCCACAAATGACACCTTTAAGCGATGTTATTGTAAATGATTATAGTTTTACCATTGAGTTATCTATTCCAGCTCAATTAGGCAATAAATACCTTGAAAGTGTAGAAAAAACCATTAATGATTTTGCAAAAGAGTGGAATGGTAAAGAATATGCTTTTAAAGATGGAAAAGGCACATTACATTTTAACTTAACAAGCACAGGAAACTTTAACACAAGTTCAAGAGTAGGAAACCAAGTGCCATTAGTATTTGGGTTGACTATTGTGTATACAGAAGATGTTGTAACATCACTTAATAAGCATTGGTTGTTAGATGGTGTTGAAATTCCATTTATTAGTGAAGATGTAATGCTTGAAAAAGAAGGTATTACAAAACCTATTCAAGGCAAACAATATAAAGAAACATTATTAACAGGACAAACCAAGTTCTATCATTTTAGAATGTATTTTAAAGAAGGTTTGGCAACAACTTTACATCAGGATATTTTGCAAGGCGATTTTGAAAAAACATATAAACTAAAATATTATGATGGTGTATCATTTACACAAGAAAATCCATTTGAAACAACAGTTAGTATTTTCAGGTCAGCAAATGCTAATAGTGAAAAACCAAAAGCATCAGTATTAGACATTATATTTAGTGATGTTGATGATGGAAAAGGTGCTATTTATGAATTTGCTTTATTAGACACACAATTTGATAATCAAAGTGAAAACACAATGTGGTTTGAGAGTGAAACTCAACAAAGAGAGTATTTTGAAAGAAAGATTGTTGCACCTTATGAAAAAATTAAAGCACCAAACCTTGATAGTTTAGACATAACTAATCAGGTATATAGAAACACATCAAATATTGAATTGTTTAACTTAACAAATAAAAACTATGCAATTATAAGAGTAACAAGTGGAGATGATGTTAGATATTTCTATTATTTTGTAACAAATGCTTTAATTGGAGCAAATAATCAAGTATCTTACAATTTAAAATTAGATAGTATACAAACCTATTATTTTAATGAAAACATTAAGTTTGAAGGTTCATTTATTCAAAAGGCACACCTTGATAGATGGATTGATAATTATGATGGAACTATTGAATTTAATTGTGATGCAGATAGTTATTTGTTTGAAAGAGAAGAAATAAAAGAAGTTGCAAAAAGATTAGTTGATAGAAAAAAACTTGTAGAAGATGATGGGGGTAGCCCATTCCATAAATGGCTTGCTGAAAATGTATTGTGTTGGGTTTATGTTTATTGTAGCAATGGAGAAAGTGCTGATAATATTCGTGGATTTAAAACAAAAGATTTTGGTGGAAAAGAAAAAAATGTAAACTATGGAAATATCAAACATTTTGGTAAGAATGCACAACAACCTTATGAAGGTGCATATACGGTTTTATGTTATCCAGTTTATAAAACCAAATATGCAAATATTGTTGGTGTAGATGCAATCACATATCCACCAGAAGATACCATTGGAGATGTAGAGATTGGAACAAACAAGATATATATTAATAGTTATGGACTTGAAGGATTTACGGATTTAAATAATGGATTTTCATTTGTATTTTCTATAAAGTTATCTTTAAAAATGCCTTTTGAGTTTAATAATTTAAGTGAAGAAAAATATTATGTAGATGGTAGACACTTATACATGAAATATGAGAACAAGGATGGAATATATTATTTTTCACATAGTGAATTTGAATATGCTAATCTTTGTTTTGTTCCTTTTGATAAAGACATGAATGGGTTGTTAAATGCTAGATTAGATACAGGGCATGTTATAACACTTAAAAATAATGAATTGAAAATGCCAAGAAGAAAGTTCAATAAAGATGAAGTAGTTGGTGTTAAAAGAAAAAAAGAACTTAACCCAAAACTAAATTCAAGTGATTATAAAACATTAACTGTTTCATTTGGTGGAAATACTTTTGATTATGATATACAAAAAATCAACAACGAAAAATTTAAAGTAGCATACATTGAAAGTTTAAGTAGTGATACAACCAAAGCATTGATTAAGTATTATGAAAATTCAAGTTTAGATTTAGAAATAGACCCAACTATTAAAGATAATAACATTTATAACTCAAACTATGAAAATGCATTGTTTGGTTTAATGGTAACAAATGATTTGTCATTACCTATTGCAGATAGTAAATATGATGAATTTATGGCAAACAATAAAAATGCATATTTGTCGTTCCAAGCACAACAAAATTATAATAGAGAAATGCAGAATATAAATCTTGTTAAACAAGGTATTCAAGCAACATCAAATGCAGTTTCAAATGGATTAAGCGGTGATTATGAAAAAATGTTTAGTCAGGGTTTAACTGATGCTACAAATATGGCACTTGGGGAAACTCAATTTAGAAAAGGTCAAGCATTAAGACAAACGCAATTTGATTTATCTATGGATAATATGAAATCTGCACCTGATAGTTTGAGAAATGCTAATGGTAACGCAATATTCTTAAGTGAAATTACAGAGTTTGGTGTTTATGCAGAGTTGTATGAGGGATTACCAAAAGAATTGGAAATTGCAAATAATGTTATGTATAAAGATGGTTTCACATTTAACCAGTTCGCCAATATAAAAGATTATGATAATGTTAGAAAATATTTTAATTTCATAAGAGCAGTAATAGATGGAATAAGTGGCATGGCTATTAGTAATACTGCAAGGTTAGACATAAGAAATAGATTTGCAAATGGTGTTAGATTTTGGAATATGGTTGATGGCGAATTTAAACTAAACTATGAAGATGAAAACTATGAAAATAAACTAGATAAAGATTGGACATCAGTAATGGAACTTGCAGAGAATATTGGAAATACTCGTAACTATATCTATAAGTCTTATGAAATAGAAGAAGGATTGTCAAAAGTTAATTTTTATAACCTTGAATTAACAAATGCACAAACCAATGAAGTTTGGAGATATGATGCAGGTAAAAATGAATGGGTTAAAAAAATTCCAAACTCATTTATGCCACCAAATGAATTTAGTATAATTGAAAATAATTCAATTAACCCATTTATTAGTGATGTAACTGGTAGTTTATATGCAAGTGTTAATGTTAATGTTGTAAGAATGGAAACAGGGGTTGCTATTATTGTTGAATTAATAGACAACATTACAGAGCAAAGAATGTCATTAGATAAAGGTTATATTAGTTCACTTGTTGTAAATAATATTGAGATTTATAAATAAAAGGAGAAATTATGACAAATAATTATGTTAGAGATAATGAAAGTGTTTTAAAAATGTATCTAACAAATACTGGTATAGGCGATGCAATACTAGAAAAAAACATTTCATTATATGTTGGCTCGTATCAAAATAAGCTGATAAATGTATTTGTTCCAAAGAGTATATTATTTGAAAATGAAGAAAACACATTTAATTATGCGGTTAGTGTTAGTGCTATAATGACAACTGATACAGGAAAGAAAGTAACATCAAAACCTTATTATTTGAGTTATTTAAAAAGTGCTAGTTTATTAGACCCACAAACACAAGAGATGACGGATTATGTTGTTTTAGAAAGAGTATTACCAAAAGAGTTTACAGTATATGTGGGAACAACAACGGTTGTTATTAATGTAATTAACCTAGATAATACAGATGACCCAACAACATTAGACATTGTTACATCACAAGTTTGTTATTTACAGGTTCAAGAAAGTGATTATGCAGATGATGATGAAGAAGTTGAACCAAGTGAATTTCAAAACATTGTATCAAGAGTAACAACACTTGAAAAAAACCTTGATTTGTTAGATAATGTTGTTTCATTAGGAGAAAATTTTGTTACATCATTAACAGGAGATAAATTACCAACTAATGAAGAATTAGATGCGGTTGTTAATAATGTAGAGCAAAGACCACCAAGAAATGGCGATGTAATTATCTTTACATTAACTATTCAAGATGAAACTGATAAATCATACAAATATTTCTATTCAGCAGAAGGTTGGGGTAGTTATCAAATACCTTTAATTGAAACAGCTAGTAATGGTTCACTTGGTATAGTTCAAGGAACATATAGCACAAATGATGAAGATGTAACAACAACAGAAGTTAATATTAGAAATGGAAAAATCTTAAATGTATATGTTGGAGTAGATGGCAAAAAACAGGATTTAGGCGAGATTTTTAATGAAATCATACCTAATAAATACCTAAACAAAGAAGTGGGTGCAAGTAAGCAATTTGTCAGGGATTATGCGATGCCAAGACAATTTAATGATGTTGATTTTATTGCATCTAGTGGTTATCAAGATAATGTGCCAACAGAACCAGCAAGTGGAGTTCAATTTACAAGAACAACTGATGCCATTGGAGATTTTGAGATTTTCCAAATAGAAAAGACAAATACAGCAGACTTTGAGTTGTCTAGTAAGAATGGGTATAGTAATACAATTTATATTTCTGCAAATGAAAATTGTAGAGTGTCATTTAGATTGACAACTAAATATAAGAAAATTGGTGGAGATTGGAACACCCTTAATATTGAATTATCTAACATAATTGATTATGAAGCAAATGATATTCAAAAAGTTGTATTTTCTAATCCATTTACTTATTTGGGAGAAGATGTTGTAGATTTTGAAAATGGAGATATGATACAACAAACACTTGAAGTTATTACACAAACAAGTGTGCCAATAACATTTAGTGTATATTCAAATGAAGTTTATCCTAGTTCGTTTACTTTGACAAGTCAATATTTTGTTCCAAGTGCATCAAATGAAAATATTGCTAAAATTTTAGTTCTTGGTGTTGATGGAATTATTGAGAATAATAGAGTTGTTTTTGAAGTTCAAAATGCTACTGATTTGGTAGAGTTTAGAACAAACCAAAGAGAGTTCTTGTTATTTGGTTATTTGCCTGTTGTAGGAGAATTAGATGATAGTTTACCAGTAAATGTTACATTTGGAGATACAACATATAATGTGTATACATTTATGAATGGTGGAAATCAACCTATAACAATAGGCGATTTAAAGAGTGTAATGTCTTATAATGAACAAACAGGTTATAGATTTTACCCAAAAATGATATTTATTGAAACAGCAGATATTCAAGGTTTTGTTGTTGAGCCATCAACTGTTACAGCGAGTCAATTAATCAATGTAATTGATGATACCGACACAATTGTTATTAGTTTAGATAACAACAAAGTTAAGTTAAGTTTAAGTGCAGAAATCGTTAATAAGTTATCAAGAATGTTAGTAACTCCAATGTCAAAACCAACATCTATTAAATTGGTTGGTGTTGGAACTGATAATATGCAAACAATGATTGAGTTGGGCGATGGATTAACTATTGAAAATGGAAAACTTAATGCTAGTGGAGGTTCAAGTGAAAGTGGTTCATTCATGCCAGTAGGTTCAATATTCTCTAGTGCTATACCACAAACTGATGCAAGAGTTCACTTCCTTGATGGTTCAATACTTTCAAAAGGTGTTTATGAAGATTTTTATTATTTGCTTATAGATTTAATAAATGATGGTTATAATATTACTTGCACTAATGAAGAATATGAAAATGATATTACAAGAACTGGAAATTGTGGAAAGTTTGTAGTAGATACAATAAATGGAACATTTAGATTACCAAAAATAACCACTCATGTTGAAGGTTTATCTAGTATAGCTGATATTGGAACAAGTTTGCAAGCTGGTTTGCCTAATATTACTGGCGATGTAAGAGAAATTGCATTACAAGATAAAAATCAAACTAACCTTGTTGCATTTGGTTGTTTTTCGTCTTATTCAAATGGTTCTTATCAAGGTTATGGAACATCTGCTAGTGGAAGTAAAGCAGATAGTTTTAATTTTGATGCATCTCGTTCTAGTGATGTTTATGGCAAAAGTGATACAGTTCAAACCAACTCAACTAAATACCCATATTATATTGTTTTAGCAAGTGGGTATAAATCACTGCAACAAATGAATTTTGACAACATAATAACTGAATTAAATAGTAAATCAAGCAAAGAAGAAACAAATATGTTGTCAATGTTACCTAGTGATAATAGAATAGAAGTAACTGTTGCTCATGATAGTTATTATCAAGCACCAGTTAGTGGTTATTTTACACTACAAACAAACGGAACATATCAATCTGTTGTAGTATCTAGCACAAACAATAATCTTAATTTTTTAATGAGGTCAAGAAGCACAAGACCAAGTGCAGGTGCATTAAGAGATTTTGTTCCTGTTAGAAAAGGTCAATATGTATTTACAGAGTTTGGCGGAACGCTTTCAGCCGCTTTATTTATTCCAGCAGAGGAGGTGTAATATGTTTTATAGGTTAAGACAAGATGGAACTATTTTAGACAAAGCAAATTTTAAATATGCAGATGATTGTTTAGAAACCAATAAAAACATTGTTCGTGGGTTTGATGGAAAACTTATGTTTGAAGAAGAAACACAAACAACAGAATATTTGGATGAAAAAGAAAAGTTTGAAGTTAAAATAAGTGAACAAGAAGAAATTGCTCAACTAGAAACAAGACTCAATGAACTCAATCAAGATTTTATTCAAATGCAATGTGGTGCTGATTTTGGAACAAAGATAGATGAAAATGGAAATATTATTAACATTGCTGACGAGCGAATTGCAGAGTTTCAAGAGAAACACAATAGATTAAGATATTTGAAAGGCAAAGAACCTAGAATTTATAAAGAAAATTTATAAAGATACTAAAAGTTATTTGACAATACTAAAAAAAAGAACTAAAATGTAATTGAGTATAAGTCTATCAGGGAGCAATTATGTTGTTTAATATCGAAAAAGATGCAGTAAAAACTATGGTTGATTGCCTTGAATGTAAGGCTTTTGATAAAAAGTTAAAAAAATGTAATGGTATTGGTAAGATTTGTTTTGAATATGATGAAAAAACCCAAACATTATATGATAACATAACTAGATTGCCAATGCACAAAAAAGGAGAATAATATGTGGGAACAAGTTTTAAATTGGGTGTTACCATTCTTAACAGGTGGTGTTGGAATGGCAATTATCACAGGTGTTGTTGGTGCAATTTCTAAAAATGGTGTATCAAGAATTATGAGAAAAGTAGAACAGAACATCAATGAAGAAAGAATTGCATCAAAGACAGCAGATAAGGTAATTGCACACATTCAATCTACAACAATCAAACACTCTATTCAACCAGCGGTAGAAAGCGAACTTGAAAGAGTGAATGAAAAGAGTGCAGAAAGATTTGCAAAGATTGAAAAGAAAATTGATGCTAAATTTAATCAGGTAATCGCTATTCAAGAAAAACAAGCTGATTATTTTGCAGATAGTCTTGTAAGTGATGCAAAAAAACAAGCACTTGCAGAAGAAATTGAGAAAGCGAAAATAGACCAAAGTAAAGAAATTTTGCCAGTAGATAGCCAAATTATAGTAGAACAGCCAAAAGTGTCTAAAAAGACGGAAAATTCAACTAAAATTGTGAGATAATTATGGCAATAACAAGTGAAGTTTATAAAAAGAACCAGCGAAAAGCAAAAATTATAAATAGGCTAACCCCATTTGTGTTTTGGGGTTGCCTTGCACTTGCTATTATGTTTTTTATTTTTGCATTAAAAAATTCGCTTGGTAATATTATAGAGATATTTGATTTGTTAGATAAAGACAAATATACAAATATTGAGATTGAAAAAAACTATGCTATGTTAGTTGAAAAGTATGGCGAAATTACTATTGGTGGAAATGGTGGTGGTTTTGGTGTTACATTTGTCAATGTAAAGAAAGCATTAATCAATGGACTAGGTATTGTATGCTTTGAAATGGGTATTGTATTTTTTGCTAGTGCATTTATATTGTCAAAGTGGTTGTTGCCAAAATGGTCTAAATCTATTGTAGAGAACAACCAAGACATGGTAAACTTAACCGTATTAGAGAATGTAGAAAAGAAGGGGTAGTGTATGGGTAATAGATTTAAGGCAATAAGATTAAGAACCATTACATTATCCTTTGTAATTTTTATTACTTTAATTCTTTATTTGTTGGTAAATGTAATCACAAAACAATCTATTGATTTTATAGATTTTATCATAATGGCTACATTGCAGATTGTTATTCAATATATTTATTTCCCTGATGGAGAGTTATTTGGACAACAAAACGATATATTCAAGAAAAATCGTGAAACATATAATGAAAAAGCACTAAATATTAACACCAAAGGAAATTTTGGCAAGTTAAGAGAATATTGTGAGTATGAGTTTCAAAATAGAAAGAAAGAATATATTATAAATGAATGTGGATATATAGGAATAACTTTGCAAGAGTTAGAACAATTAAAACAAACTAAAATTGATAAACACCTTAAATTTATTGAAACAAAAGAAAGATATATACATTTAACACGAAAGAAAAGAAAACATCTTTTAAGGTTGATTTTTGACCGATTACCAATAGAAAAGAACCAACCTGAAACAATTATGAGTGCGGTTGAGAACAATGGGCATAAAGCCATTGGAGATAAGTCGCAAACATTCAAGTTAATTTCAAGAATTACAACAATATTTAAAGCGATTGTAATTGGTGGATTTTTGGCTTATATAGGCTACACCGCAAAAGATGGTGTTGGGTTTGTAGAAATTGTTAAAATGTTTATGTATTTAACAACTATGCTAACCAGTGCAGTTTTCAGCTTTACTGGTGGGGAAAGATGCTCAAGTGTTTATAAAAACCAGTTCTATATTGACTTGTCTAACTTTATTGATGGTTTTGAAGAATGGTTGAAACAACCTAACAAGGAAGTGTTAGATGAAAATAAAAAGATTTAATAATTTATGGACAATGGGGTTAATAATATTTGGTGTTATAATCGCATTGTTATATTTTGCAAAGTGGGTATTTCCTGAATTGGTAATAGGAGTTGCAGAAATTCCATCTGTGATAAGGTTTGGAGAATATGTTGATACACATATTTGGGCTTATTATTTATTTAATGGATTACTTTCATTTGTAGGTGGATATTTATACATTTGTGCGTGTTGTAGGAAAACGCATCTTTCATTGTTTGATATAGTTGTTTTACTTGTAGAAGTAATATTTTTATTTGTAATACAGCTTGTTATGGTAGAGCATTTTACCGAAATAAATATGGTTTGTATGCTTTTAATGGCACAAATTTGTGTGTTAAAAATGAATGTAAAAGATATTAAATATATGAGTTCAACATTGATTACATTTTCAATACACACACTTTGTCAAATTGCATCAGCAAAAATTAGAGATATTGCAACAATGATTTCATATCCAAATAGTGCAACATTTACCATCTTAACGATAGATGCTTATATATGGTTATTCTTACTTTATAGTTATTATAATTACAAGGAGGTAAAGAAAAATGGGTAGACCAAACTTTCCAATTTATGGAGAAGATGTAGGTTCAGCAATCGAAGATGTTGAAGTTGTTGTGCAAAAAATCAAGACTAATAAATACACAGAAAAAGACTTGGCAAAACTTGTTGATGCTTGCCAAGAAATTATGAGTTATCTTAATAAAGATGAAAACAAAGACTAAAAATTTAATTTTAGGTATATTAGTTTCAATAGTCGCTTCGTTAATACCGGCCATAATATTTGGTAAATGGTTAGAGGCGACTATGTTTTTCTTATGCCATTGGTTTATAAGAGAACAATTTCCGTTACAATACCATCATATAATACCTGCTATGTGTAGAACAATTACTGCAAGTGTTATGTTTTTTGGTGTATCATTTATGTTGCCATTTAGTATAAGTTTACTTTCTGCTATACCAATTTGTTATTTTATATCTTGGGTTGGTTGTATAAAGAAAACTAGCGATAATTATGAAATTCTTGAAAATGAACTTAATGAAGAATTGGAGAAAATAAAATCTAAAACAATTTATGATATGACAGAAGATGAATTGAGAATTTATGCAAGAAGTAAACACCTCCCTGAAGCTATGATTGACACATTAGTTCTTAAAGTTATACACAACTATAAGTGGTGTGAAATAATGGAAGAACGCAATTATTCAAAAACAGCAATTATATACCATAAAAGAAAAATAAATAAGAAATTAAGTGTAGATTTATAAAATTAGCACTTTTTTAGCACCTAACTCGATTGAGTTGGGTGTTTTTTTTGTGTAAAAATTTATGTGCTGGAAGGAGAGTTGCTATGTTTACATTCCCACTCATAGCAATCTCCCAAAGCCGTTATAAAAGGGGGAAAAATTATGAACTATGGAAACTATGGGTTTAACTCATATATGGGTAATTACCCACAATATCAACCAATGAATTATGTTAGACCACAAATGCAACAGAATGGAGAAATCCAAGCAGTTAAGTTTGTAACGGAAGCAGAGGCAAATGCCTATATTGTAGAACCTAATTCAAAGGTATTGCTTGTAGATAAAGCAAACAATAAATTTTGGCTTAAATGGGCTGATGCTATGGGACAATCATATCAAGAGCCTTTTAGATATGAAACATTGAATAAACCAACACAAACAAGTGAATATGTAATGAAAGATGATATATTGAATTTTATCACAAAAGATGATTTAAAAGATATAGAAACAAAACTTGAAGAATTACAAGGTTTAATCAAGAAGTAGGTGGATTATGAATATTAACCAAACATTACAAGGCATCATAAATATGGCAAATGCTGGTAGAAATCCACAACAAATTATGCAGGTGCTTATTCAAAAAAATCCACAAATAAATCAAGCATTGACAAAATTAAAGAATATGGCAGGTAATAAGAGTATGCCTGAATTTATAGAACAGTATGCAAAACAAAATGGTGTAGACCAAAATATGATTTCACAATTAACTCAAATTATGAGTAGAAAATAATGGTATCTGCAACATTGTTTTATGTCGACTAAAAACAAGAGTTGTTTGATATAAAAAACTATAAAGGAGAATAACATATATGTATATGGAAGGAGAAATTCCTGTTGTATCAACAGGTAATGGAAACAACAACAATGGATGGAATGACTGGTCTTGGATTATTGGACTTGCCCTTGTAGGTGGCTTGTTTGGTAACGGTGGTTTTGGCTTTGGTGGTGGAAACAGAGATTTTGGTATGTATAACGGTGGTTATGTTACCAATGATGAACTTCAAATGGGCTTTTTTAGAAACGATGTAAGCGACAAACTTGATGGCATCAACTATGGTTTGGCTGATGGTTTCTATGCAGTAAACACAGGTTTATTGAATGGCTTTGGTAATGTTCAACAAACACTTTGTCAAGGATTTGCAGGAGTTAATGCAACAGTAAACACTGGATTTGCAAATGTAAACAATGCTATTTGCACACTTGGATACCAAAACCAAGCAGGTTTCAATGCCATTTCAAGAGAAATTGCAGATTGTTGTTGCAAAACCCAAAAAGAAATTCTTGATGTAAAGTATGCTAATGAAAGAAACACTTGCGATATTATTAGAGCAGGTCAAGACAATACAAGAGCAATCCTTGATTATTTGACAGGAGAAAAGATTTCATCTTTACAGGCAGAAAATAGTGGTTTAAAAGCACAAATTTCTAATGATAGACAAAGTGCATACATTGTTAATGCTTTGTCGCCAAAATGTCCACAACCAGCTTATGTAGTTCAACCACCACAACAAGTAACATTCGCAACAGACTCATGTGGTAGATTTGGAAACTACAACAATGGTTGTGGTTGTTGCTAATTCCTGATTATTCAGTGAGAAAATTTAATACTTCAACAAGGGTGTAGATTTTCTTCTGCATCCTTGTTTTGATTTTAATGAAAGGAGATAAAATATGGCTTGTAAACCAAGTTGCCAACTATGTGATAGGTTGGTTATTTCACAAAGTGTAACAGTAGTTACAGTAGACGGAACAGACACTTTGGTTATTGATTTGCCAGTGAGAAACTATGGGGATAATTGTAAATATTGCATTATTATAGCACAAACAATCCCAGACACGGCAACAATAAATATGCCTGTTGCTTTTAGTATTGGTGGAGATACAACAACGGTATATCCGTTTGTTAGATGTGATTGTTCACAGATAACAGCTTGTGCAATTAGAACACGCACAAGATATTCAACAAGAGTATCAACAAATGCTATTGGTGGTGTGTTTAAATCTTTGGGTGGACTTTCATGTTGCCCATCAAATAATCTTTTGAGTTTGCCAGTTCCTGCAACTGATGGTGGTGCGGTGGCGATTGCTAGTGCAGAACCAGTAGTGTCAAGAAAAACAACACCAAAAAAGGAGGTAATAGAAAATGCCTAGAAGTAGATTAAGAGATTACCTTGAAAGAAGGGATATGAGAAGAAATCGTAACCCTTATGGTTCAAGAGGTGGTTATGTAAGGGATAGAGCCGATATGGACTATGCTGATATGAGAGGCGATAGAGCTGATATGCGTAGGGGAGATAGAGGCGATATGCGTAGAGACTCAGCTGATAGAAGAAGTGATTATGGCGATATGAGAAGAAATGACTATGGCGATATGCGTAGTGATTATGATATGCGTCAAGCAGGAATGGATTATGGTAGAACCACTTATGATGACCCAAATAGACAATATGATAGTCGCAGAGATTATGATATGAGAGATAGACACTATGAACCAGTAGAAGCAATGGGTTATTTTAAAGGCTATTATGGTGGTGGAGAAGACTATAATAGTGTTCGTAATGACAGAGCCTATGACAGAGATTATGCAGGGGATTATGGCGAAAGTTTATCGAAAGAAGAACTTGAAAAATGGCAAAAGAAACTTGAAAAAGAAGTTGATGATGACCAAGCAAAACATTTCTTTAAAAAGGAAAATGTAGAGCAAAAAGCCAAACAAATGGCGATTGAAATGAGAAACTTTAAACCAGAAGAACTTGCAGTTGCTAGTTTAATGATGTATACAGATTATTGTAAAGATTTAAAACCTTATGTTGGTAACAATATGGAAATCTATATTAAATTAGGTAAATCGTTCCTTACGGACAGCGACAGCGAAGTTAAGGGCGGAGAAAAACTTGCATTATATCAAGACCTTGTATCAGGCAGTAATGAATAATGGCAAGATATATATACCTTAATGTAAACCCTGACCAACAAAAAGTAAGCGATTGTGTTACAAGGGCTATTCACTTTACAACAGGTATACCATATTCACAGGTTAGAAAAGACCTTTATTACGCAGGTAAGTTATTTAAGTGTGAAAAGTTATGTATGTGTTGTTATAGACACTATATAGAGAGAATTTTGGGGTGCAAACCAGTAAATTGTGATGGTATGACACTAGAAGAATTTGCTGATAAGAACAATAAAGGCACTTATCTTGTAAGAATGGACGGACATATCAGTTCCGTATATAATGGAGATTGCTATGATATATGGGATTGCAGACAAGAATTTTTAACCGATGCGTGGAAAGTGTAAAATTAGTTGACATTATTTTTTTTAATAAATATAATGTAATTAAGTTGATTTATATAGGACTGATGCAGAGCAAACATACCCCTTGTATTGTTTGGATTTATCACAGGCAAATCAACTTTATACAACTTCATAGGGTTAAACCCCACACAAAAAGGATAGTTCTAAAAAAACTATTCTTTTTTTATTGAAAAAAATAAATTATTTTAATTATTGTGTTGACAAATAATATAAAATAGGG
>JAZUCB010000228.1:0-3688 GCA_045638985.1 Clostridia bacterium | reverse complement strand
AAACATAGTTAAAATAAATATATAAAATTAGTTTGATTATTTTATAAAAATAACTATAATAAAAATTGAAGTGGAAAATTCCAAAAATGCGTATATGGAAAAATATAGAAAAAAGTGGCGAGATTTTTTGCCACTTTTTTCTTTGATATTATATTGAAATACTGTTTAAATATAAAATGTGAATATTTTTATCAATTTTTTGTAACTTTGGTTCACGTTATTTTTGGTTTTAAATAAAAAAGATACTCTTATTTGTTATATTGAGTATCTTTTTTTTAATTTATTTAATCAAATTTTATAATGTTTTTAAAACGTCGCTAACTTTTTTCATATCAACTTTGCCAGCATAGTTTGTTTTGAAATGTCTCATAACGCTTGGAACGGTTTTATCTTCTAAAGATGCAATAATATTTTTAATTTCATCGTCTGACAACATTTGAGGCAAATATTTTTCAATTAAACTTTTTTGAAGTTCAATATTGTTGAATTCTTCTGTGTTGCCAACTTTTTTATAGTTTTCTGCTTCTTCTTCTAATTCTTTAATTGTTTTTTGAATAATTCTAACCATATCGGCATCTTCAACTGGTTTTCCAGAAGTTCTGCTTTCAATTGTTGCTTGAAGGTGTTTATTTAGAAGAATGCTATAAATTGTTCTTGCAGTTGTATTTTTATCTTTCATGGCTTGAATATTTGCTGATTTGATTTCGTCTATTATCATTTTATTTTACTTCCTTTTTATATTTTATTTAACACTTAAAACTTCATCAACGTTTTCAACGTAGATAGTTCTTTTTCCGTCTTCAATTTCTTTTATTATTTCAACAATTTTATTAGAGTATGGAGTGACAACATTTGTTGCTTTTGCTAGCCTGCAAATTTTGCCAGTTAAATAGTCAATTTCAGATTTTTTATTGTTATCTAAGTCTTTTAAGATTGATGAAATTAAATATGGATTATTTCTTCTAATCACGTTCATCATTTTTTTTGCATAGCGTTTGCAAGAAAACGAATCTCCGCAGAATTTATAATAATCTAAAACGCCCAAATAGTTAGGAATATTAATTTTTAAACCTTCAAAAACCTGAACACTTTCTTTAATTAGATTATAAAATAATTTTTTAGAATTTTTGTTTAAAAGAATTTTTCCTAGGCGAAGCCCAGAGATTGCTCCGATTGATGCAATTGCAGAATTCATAACAATTCTAGAAATAATAAATTCTGGCATATTTTCAACAATAGAGGTTGGGGCAATGTTAGATAAAATTGCTTTAGCAATTTTTAAAAATGGTGTTGCGCACGGATCAAAAACACCTATCTTTATATCTCCATCAACCAAAACGTTAACCTTTGTTGAAGATTCTCTTTCTGCCGACCATTCAACAAACATACTAATTATTTTACACAAAGGAATGTGTTGCTTAGCATCTTGATGAACAAGCACGTTTCCTGCAATTATAACTATTCCATTTTTCTTTAAATAAGGAACACACATTTTAGCACAACTATTAACGGCATTTGCTCTAGTTGTTATGAAAATAATGTCTTTTTTTTCGCTAAGTTTATCAACCGAATCAACGGCCTTAACTAATTGGCTATGTTCGCCGAATTCGCCTATAATATCAAATCCAACGTAGTTATCCATAATGAATTCATTCTTTTTATTTAAAACAACTTCAACATCATATCCCTTTTCGGTGAGAATAGTTGCAAGAACTCCACCAACGGCACCTGCGCCAATTATTCCTATTTTTAAATCGCTCAATTGAAAGCCTCCAATATTTTCTAAGTTATATTATATTTTCTTAAAAGAAATAAGTCAAATAATTGCAGGTATACTAGTTTTATAAACTTGATCACATTTCAGATTGGTCTTCGTCTGAAACGGTGTTGATAATTGAAGTTTCCATAACATTAATAAAAAAGTTTGAGTCTAATTCTTTATTAAAGTCGTAAGAATTTGGCAAACCAAAAGCGAATTTAAATAAATCTAACGTGGAATTGTCTTGGGTTTTTAATGCGTGATATAAACTTTCTAAATCGTAATGATTTAAAGCAAAAGAGTATTTAGGGGCTGGAGTTCCAACACTGAAATTTGGTGGCAGGTTGTTCATTTTTGCAACGCAGTTATCGAATTGTTGAGCTAATATTCCGTTATAAACAAAGAAAGGGAAGTTTTCAGAAATGTTGGAGTAGGAAGTTGGATTTAAGTTGGTGAAACAAAAGATAAATTTTGCTTGGTCTTTATAACTAGCATTTGGACCCAAATAAGTTCTATTATCTAAAATTTTAAAAAGTTCAGGCGTAACTGGGTTTAAAAGTAAACTTTTTGCTTCTTCTGCAGTTGCAAAGTTTGGAGCAGTTGAAAAACCCAAATCAATAAAATGATAACCAGTTTTAGGGTTAAAAATAATATTCTCTCCGTGGGCATCGTGCAACAAATTAAGAGGGTGCAAAATGTTAAAATCTTCAATGTATTTTTCAATAAAAGGTTCACCTAAAGCCACTCTTTCTTTAATAGTGGCTAAATTATATTTTTTATGTTGTTGTGAAAGATCATCTTGATCTTCGTTTGGGGTGGTGTAATTTTTGAACTTAAAAAGAGGTCTGCCATCAACAAATTCTTGAGTGTTAATAACTTTATGTTTTTTTCCGTTGCTAAAGCAAGCAAAATCTAAAAATTTAGGAGTTTGAACGCCTAAATCAATTAAAACATCAACAATATCTTTTTGCTTAAAAAATTCAGCTGAACTAATTGATGAAGATGCTAAATAGGCTGTTTCAAGCAAAATAGCAATGTTGCCTTCTCGGTAACATGTTTTGAAGTAGCCATTTCCAACCGGTTGAAGTTTTTTGCTTTCAATTAAGCCAAGCAAACGCGATAATTCAACGGTTGTTTCGTTGTTTCCACTAACAACTTGAATGGGTTCATTTTTATTAACATTTATCATATTTTCTATTATTTTAGCTAATTGTTTTTTTGAACTCATTTTAATCCTTTTCAATTAGTTTATTTCTATTCTTTGGGGTAATTTAATTTTAAAAATTTATGTAATATTGTTGATAAAACTTTATAGTAGGCTAATTTGGTTTTTTTTGATATCTTATAAATTAATATCGTTTAACTAATTCATTTCTGAAACATCTAAATTTTCAGCTGCTTCTTTAGGTTGCTCCATGGCATTTGTTAAATCCATTGCTTTAATAAAACTTTCGCCGTCTAATTCTTTATTAAAATCGTAAGATGCAGGCAAATCAAATTGGCAACGAATTGATTGCAATAAATTTTCATCATTAGATTTAATTGCAGAGTAAAGTAAATCTAAATCTTGAGCGTTTGCACCATAGAAATTAGGGAAATTAAATTTTTGAGCGAATTCCTTCGCAAATCTAAGTTTAGGGTCGGTTGAAGTTTGCATAACGTTAAGAAATTGCTTTAACAAAATTCCACTATAAATATAAACACCAAAATATTTATTAGGTTGATTGTGTGCAGACTGAATATATTTACCAATACAATTATTAACAATGGCATTATAACCTTTTTCAATTTTATATTCATTAATACTATTTATTCTAGAATTAAAGAACTCGTCTAAATTAGTAATGTTTTTGCTAATATTAGAAAGATTTAAATCTATAAAAGTATATCCTGATAAGGAACTATAAAAGAAATTTCTTGGAAGAATAT
>JAZUCB010000227.1:0-3311 GCA_045638985.1 Clostridia bacterium | reverse complement strand
AAAACCACACTTAACTTTTTAACCCAACTTCAATTCTAAAAATTAAAATCATCCTAAAAAAATAAAAAACCAGTTGTCTTAAACCAAATAACAACTGATTATTAAAGAAAAAATGGTTAAAACAAAGCACAGCCTTCGTTTTAACCATTTTTTTTAATATTTATTTTAATAAAATCACTTTTAAATCATTAGTTTTTATATCCAAATAATTTAAAATCCACCAAATTTGCAAGTATCTCAATCAAAAACAATCGCAAATTTTAGCCATTTATTAAAGTTTTGATTGCAAGATTTTAAGAATAGCCTTAATATCTCCACGTTCAGATTTTTCCCTTGTTGCACTATTAGCCATTTCATAATTTAAAGTCTTTAATGACTTTCCTCCAGCTTTAGCCTTATCTGCGCTAGAGATACCGCCTTGAATTGCATTTATTAAACCATCATAATTTGCCTGTCTTTTACCAGCCTCAATTTGCACCTTTGCCTCGTTTAGCCCCTGTTGTACAGCAGCTTTCATTCTTTCATGATCAAATTTTAGTTCAGAATCACCCATTTTAGCAACAACTTTACCATCTTCAATTTTAACAGATAGGTTTGAGAAATCAAAATTATCGCCACTTAACTTTTGAGAAATCTTATCATATGAATCACCATCTAACCCATGATATTTTAACGAATCTAATATTTTTTGCTTATCTTCGGTAGAAGCACTTCCTGGTTTTAATTGGGACATTCTTGAAAAAATATCTTCAATAGTTCTTTGTTTTAAACCAATATCATCACCAAAAGCAGCAAGAACTTGCTCCACATTGGCAGTCATCAAGTCATTATCAGTAACTTTTTGATTCGCGGCAGACATAGCCTCAAAAGCATCGGGCATTTTAGATTCATTCTTCGATTGTTTTTTTGCTTTAACTCTCTTCGTATGATGAAAAACAGCCTCCTCCATTATATCACTACTATCACCAATAACCCCATCTAACTGCCCAACACCTTTTCCGCCGAAAATTTTAAACATCCCACCAGTTATTTCATTCATCATTTTTCCCATACCGGAACTTGCAATCAATTGAATTCCTTGATTTTTTCCAAATTGCGCAAATCTATGTGCATAAAGCTCCCAATCCTCAATTTTACCTCTCATATTTTCAGCAGCACTACTTTGTATTTGCGCCATTTGAAAGTCCGTCAACTGTTGATCTTGTCCATTTACATTTACCTTTTCGCCACTCAAAAATTTTCTCTTTTGATCTTTCGTCATTGCATCATAAGCTTTCACCTGATCACCTTCGAGCGAATTGGCAAAATCCTGACGAGCATCATTAGTTGCCCTATCTGCTATTTTTTGCTGAACTGAGTCTAAAAGATTTTTTGGAGAATCTGAAACTTTTTTATAAAGTTTACTCAACTTTCCACCTTTACCATCCTTAAAATCATCGATTTTGCTAACCAATGCAGTTCCATGAATAGAGTCATGCACCTTTTGAGCCGCCCTACCAATTTTTGTATCTTTTTTAGAATCCAAAAAGTTATCAATTCTTGATTTTGCTTCAGGACTTTTTAAACCAAGTTTTTTACCAGCACCTCCTAAAAATTTACTTACCATTGATATTCCACCAACGCCAATTGCTAACGACGCAGCACCCGCAACTGCCATTCCAGTTTTTTTAGCATCTTCAGCTATTTTTTTAGCCATACCCTCACCAGAAGTTAATGCATCTTCTGCACCAATAAACCCACTTATCATTTTAGAGATGTCTTGAATCATATAACAACCCACTAAAACAAATAGAAGTTGGGCAAGGCTATTATAAAATCCCATGGTGAATTTAGTTAATGCATTATTCGTTTCAAAAAATTCTATTTCATTAACCAATGGCAAAATTTGAAAAAATAAATTTAAGCCGGCAACTGTTCCATATGCAGAAATAACATTTCCAATAAACTTCTGCCTCCAACCTTTATATGCATTCCCACCGTCCAGCGGCATAAGAGCAATTAATGGTGGAGAAAGAACAAATAAAATTAAAACATTATATATCCTCATCACCAAACCGAAGCATGTGTGAAATAATGCTTTCATTGCAAATGGAATTGCTAAGAAAACCATTAAAAAATTGAATTCCATTATGTTATAAAAATACCGAACAGCAGCAATACTAGTGTAATTTATCTTAGTAATACCCTGAATAATAATAGTACCACCAGTTATAAACCCACCATTTGCTGCAGCTCTAGAATCTTCACCATCTGAAGCAAATATATCATCAAGCTGAGCCGCCATCTGATCACGATCCCCAGTCAGCTGCGCGGGTAATATTGCAACAGCTTTCGCATTTAAATTCCCATTATCATCAACAGAAGCATAAGCATTATAAAAATCCGAATTCGTATCATTACCAATACTATCCAACCCATGCAAAATACAATCTACTATCCATAATCCAATATATTGTGGAGCGTAAGGAGTTGGGAAAATACCATTCGTATTTCCCTCTCGAATTATATTGGCATCATATGCACCAACTTTAAAAATCAATCCTGAAATTGTTTTAGAATTCCCACCACTTGTTGCCGAATCAACCATTTTTAAAACAAGATTACTCATAAAAACACCCAACATACATGTTACTGGAACAATAACAAACAACGCAAATGCTTTTAATGCTTGAGTTATTATTGGAGCTTTGCTATTTTTAGCACCATCTTCAGTAAATTCAACTCTTGCAAGCTGAACAAATGTTGCAATAAAAAGCAAACAAACTGCTAAAATTGTTAAAGCGATGATTGTATTTCTAATAATTTCACTATTTATAAGATTTTGCACTATGTCAGGATTTTCCTTTCCTTCCATCGGCAAACCAGCCAATCTTCTAAACATCGCTTGAATAAAATCAAGAAACGTAAAACCGATATTTGCAATAACCAATAAAACATTAGCAAATAATGCTTTTATAAGCATAACCACAGCACCGATTATTGCACCAAATATATGACCTAAACCCGTTAATATTAGCTCAATCATTTTTCATCCCCCAATTTCATTCAAACGCATACATAAAATAAACAAATCAGTTCAATATAAACCATATTTATTTATATTATTATATTTATTCTTAGTTATTATACAATTTTATGCATAATTAGGCAAACTTTTTTAACACAAATTTCAAATTAAAACTACTAATTTTCAACTGTTTTCACCATTCAACTTTCAACTCAAACACCACACTAAAAGCAATAATAAAAACAAACAATATTCAACACAAAACACACATAAAAAAAAACAAAATTTGGTTTGTTTTAACAAC
>JAZUCB010000226.1:0-9087 GCA_045638985.1 Clostridia bacterium | reverse complement strand
CAACTATGGCGGGCATGGCATTTGCAAATGCTTTCCTCGGAGTATGTCACTCGATGGCTCACAAGCTTGGTGCTTTCCATCATTTGCCTCACGGCGTTGCAAACGCTTTGATGATTGAAGAAGTTATTAGATTCAATGCTAGTGAAGTTCCAACAAAAATGGGAACATTCTCTCAATATGATCACCCACACACTCTAAGAAGATATGCAGAAATTGCTGAATTCTTAGGCTTAAATGGAAAAACAGATGAAGAAAAGCTTGAAAGTTTAATTGCAAAAATTAACGAATTAAAAGAAGCAATTGGAATTAAAGCAAGCATTAAAGAATATAACATTGATGAAAAAACATTCATGGATTCACTAGAAGATATGAGCGTTCAAGCGTTTGACGACCAATGCACTGGCGCAAACCCACGTTACCCACTAATTGAAGAAATAAAACAAATGTATTTAAATGCATATAATGGGGGAAGAAAATAATGGAATTAAAATTAGCTGATATTGTTGTTGAAAGACCAACAAAAACCGTTTATAAAGATAACGATAAAATCGTTAAACTATTTGTTGAAGATTATTTAGCTTCAAATATTTTAAACGAAGCATTAAATCATGCAAGAGTTCAAGAAGGAACAGATTTAAACGTTCCAAAACTTCTTGAAGTTAGCAAAGTGAATAATAGATGGGCAATTGTTATGGAAAGAGTTGAGGGTAAAACATTAGAACAATTAATGGCAGAAAACCCTGAAAAAGAAGATGAATATTTGAATATGTTTGTTGATATTCAATTAAATATTTTAAGCAAAAATGTTCCTCTATTGAATAGAATTAAAGATAAATTCAAAAGAAAACTAGAAAATGCTAAAAATATTGACGAACACGCAAAATATGAACTTCTTCATAGATTAGATGGTATGAAAGACCATGCAAAACTTTGCCATGGCGATTTAAACCCAAGCAATATTATTATTGCGCCAAATGGTGATTATCATATTATTGATTGGGCTCACGTAACTCAAGGCAACGCATCAGCTGATGTTGCAAGAACATTCTTAATTTTCTCAATGCAAGGAAAAGCAGGGTTGGCGGATAAATATTTAGATTTATTTGTTGAAAAGAGTGGCATTGAAAAATCAACCATTCAAAGATGGGTTCCAATTGTTGCAGGAACGCAACTAACCAAAGGAATCGCTGAAGAACAAGAGTTCTTGAAATCTTGGATTAACGTTATTGATTATCAATAATTAATTTCTATTTATGTAAAAATATTATTGGTTATTGAATGATTTTATTTAACATAAATAATTAAGCTAAATAAAACCTTATAAATATTTATTAAGCTTAAATTGAAATAAAAAATACGCAAATTTAATTTGCGTATTTTTTTCACTTGTTTAATAATTTTTTCAAACTATTTCAAGTTTTTAATTACATCTTATTCATAAAAACATACAAAACATATAAGATGAAATATTATAAAATTGACCAAAAAACGCTTAATCTTTTTGATAAATTTACCAAATTGAAATAAGCGTTTTTACTATCTTTTTATGTTTTAAATTA
Source organism: Clostridia bacterium (assembly GCA_045638985.1). Taxonomy (GTDB): domain Bacteria; phylum Bacillota; class Clostridia; order Christensenellales; family UBA1242; genus UBA11490. The sequence continues at coordinate 7,528 of JAZUCB010000226.1, read as the reverse complement.
ATTATTAATCGCCCATATCAAAATGTGATGAGTTATGCATTTCATAAGATTCTTTAAATGCAGGAACGTTAAATGGGTCAACTTCTGGGATTTTATATGTATCGGTTAATGGACCAGTTCTAAACATCATTAATCTTGATGAATTTGATGAAGTATCACGCAAGTTATATGATGGGTGAACGTTAGAAATAACTGCAATTTCTGGTATTGGGGAAATTCTACCATTTTTATCTTGCATTGATGGAATTGGGTAAAAATTATAGCCATTATCTGCTGACCAATTTGAAACAACTAGAGAGTTTGGGTCTAAACGGTTTAATAATGCTGTGTTTGTGAAATCCATAGATTGATTATAAGAATGTTCTGTTAGTTCTTTTGCAGTTTGAAGTTTTCCGTAGTAACATCTAGTAACAACTTCAGAATTCAAAACAATAGGTTCTCCATTTCCATCGGCTGTATAAACAACTTTATTTGAGTCTATCCATTGAATAGTTGATTTGTGAGCAAGAATATGAGCTTCGTCAATAAATTTTTGCCCACTTGTTATCATTCCATTTTTTGCAGTTAGTTTTCCATCTTTTAAATAAACAAAAGTTTGCATAAAACCAACTTTTTCGCCTTCTTTTAAATCTTCAGCTTGCTTTTGTTGAATAATTTGCTTAGAAACCTCAGGAGCGTCTCCTAAAACTTCAGCTGATTGAGCAATTTGCTCAACAATATCAGAATTTTCTTCTGTTAGTTTTTTTGCTCCACTTTTTAAATAATCCATGAAGCTTGAAGAGTTATCGTTTTTCATAAATTTTGCTATTTGCTCGCCAACATTAGGAACATCATCAATAGCTTCAGCTGATTGAGCAATTTGCTCAACAACGTCTGAGTTTTCTTCATTTAGTTTTTTTGCTCCGCTTTTTAAATAATCCATAAAGCTTGAATTGTTATTTTCCATTAAATTTTTCCTCCATAATTTAATTTTTTAATTTTGTTTTTGTTTTAATTTAAAACTTCTAATTATTCTAATCCGGCAACATCTTCAACCACGTCTGGGTTTTCTTTAATTAATTTATCTGCTCCGTTATTTGCAAAATGCATGTAATTTTTTGGGTTGAGTTGGGTTTGAATAACTTGGCAAAATTTCATGGGTTAATTCAAGTTGCTCAGGAGAGAAAATAAAAGTGTTAGGAGTGGCGTTTGAAACTTCAGATAATGGAAAAATTGTTTCGCAACCATAAGCATCAGCGCAAGAAACAACTGGTGAATTTTTCTTTAATGCAATAATATCGCTCATTGGGCAAAAATATTGAAAATCTCCAACGTTTTCAAAATGCTTAATTTTTCCAACATAAATCCTTTGTTGAAGGTTAAGTTTATGAACTAGTGGTTCACCAGATTTTTCATCAATAGAATAAGCAATTTTATTAAAATCAAGATGAAGAAGCATGTTCTTATTGATTTTATTTTCTTCTAAAAATTTAAAAAGTTCAGCAGTGTTTAATGCTTCAGGGTGAGATGTTGTTGAAAAAACAAAACCTTCTTTATCGCCATTATCGGTGTAAGCTCCAGTAATAGAAAAACCATTAATGGTTGCATCTTTCATTTGATCAATATTCATAACTATCGCTCCTTAAACTGAAAACATTTTACCATAAAATTAACAGCATTTCAATACCCAATTTTAAATTTATTACGGGGTGGTTTTGAAGTTAGAATTTAATATAATATTTTCAAACTTATTAATTTCGTTTTCATAAAATTAAAAGAGTTGATATAATTAATAAAAGATTAGTTTATTGGGGGAGTTATGAAATTAATAATTAAACTATTTACCTTCTTGTTTGGTTTTTCAAAAAAATATCATAAAAAAGAAGAAAAATATCATAAAAGTTGCAAAAGAGGTCAAAACTCAAGTTATATTTTTGAGATTATAACAAACACTATTTTGGTTCTTGGCTCAGTGGTTGGAGTAATTTTATTATTTAAGGCAAATGAAATTTTTTGGGCGATATTTGTTTCATTAGTTGCAGTAAGCCTTTTCACAACTTTAGTTCCAGAAACATTTATTATTGGTTTGGTGGCTTTTAGGCATAGGCTTCGATCTAAAATAGAAACCAAAATTGAAAACGCAGTTATTGATGCTGTTGAAGAGCAAATAAGAGAAGCCGTTGAAGATGGTGAAGCTAGTGAAGCAGTTCAAACTGAAAATAATGAGAATGTTCCAGTTGAAAATAAAGAAGAAAGAGAAGCAAGAGGCTCTAACAAATTGGATATAACAATTGGCGTTATGGGAATTGTTTGTGGTGTTTTGCAAGTTGTTGGCGTTGCAGGAATATTATTGTTTTATTTAGTTAAGGGAATTAGTAGTTTGCCAAAAGATTAAAATTTATAATAAATAATTACATATAAAAACGCTTTGCTTAAGTTATGTTGGCAAAGTGTTTTTTTATTTGATTTAATATGAGAAAATTAATAAGTGTGTTAAAATAACAAAAAGGGAATTAACATATGGAAAACAAAGTTCAAAATTTAGTTAAAGAAAAAGTTAATCAATTGCTTGAAAATGAAAATTCTGGGCATGGCATGGAGCATATAACTAGGGTTTTGGGTTTGGCTTTGAAGTTTGCTGAAGTTGAGGATTGCAATAAAGAATTGGTTGCATTAATTGCATTGCTTCATGATGTTGACGACTATAAACTTTTTGGAAATGAATGCCAGCAAAAGTTGTTAAACACAAACCGAATCTTAGATGAAGTTGGCGCCCATGAAAGCATTAGGCAAATCATTTTAGATGGTGTTGCGTCAATTGGTTTTTCTAAAAGGTTGAATGGGATTGAGCCTAAAAGCATTGAGGCTAAAATTGTTTCAGATGCCGATATGTGTGAGGCAATGGGTTTAACTGGCGTGCTTAGAACTTATAAATATTCAATGAAGCATAATAAACCATTTTTCAGTAGTGATGAATGGCCAATTGATGATATGAGTGCAGATAAATACACAAGAGCATCCAGCGAGAGTTCAGTTTGCCATATATTTGAAAAGATTTTGAAATTAAAAAATTTAATGCTAACTAAAAGTGGCAAAGAAGAAGCAAAATCAAGGCATGAATTTGTTGTTTTGCTTTTAAGGCAACTATTTAAAGAAGAAAACGCTCCCGAATGGGACAATTATTTAGATGATTATTTAAATAAACTTTAATTGGAAGAATTATGGATAAACAAAAGATATTAGAAAGAGTTAGTAAATTATATAAAATGTGGAAAAACGGCGAGTTAGGTGGGGAATTTATGCCTGAAGATAGTAATCCACATTTTGAGAAGTCGTCAAAAGAAAATTATCACTATTTCACGCTTCCAATGGCTTTAAACTATCAAAGGAATTCCTATAAATTATGGGAAAGTGCAGTTGCAACTTTTAATGATGATGAAACAAGATTTGTTTTAGATGTTGATAAAGTGCTAAATCACTCAGAAGATGAAGTAAGAATTGCTCTAACAAAATATAAAATTGCTTTGCAACAAAACAAACAAACAGAAAATTGGATTAAACTTTGTAAAACTATTAAAAAGCTTTTTGATGGTGACATAAGAAATCTGTTTAAAATATGTGATAATGACGTTAATAAAATAAGAAATTATGTTCAAGTGGAACACAAGAAAGACTTTCCTTATTTGAGTGGAAATAAAATTTGCAACTATTGGTTATATGTGTTATATCAATATACTGATATTAAATTTAAAAATTTGCAAGATTTAACAGTTGCTCCAGACACTCATGTTGTTCAGGCAACAAGAAAATTAGGGCTTATAAGTGAAGAAGAATATAACAAAAATGACGTTCAACTAATTGTGATTAATCGCTGGAATGAATTGCTTCAAGGGACCGAATTCTGCCCAATAGATATTCACACACCCCTTTGGCTTTGGAGCCGAAATGGATTTAAGGAGATAAATTGAACATTAATCAAGGAAGTAAAATGAAACATTTAGCAATTTTAAGACAGCCATTTTTTGATATGGTTTTAAATGGGGAAAAGACAATAGAAAGTAGATGGAGTATGAATAAAATTGCTCCATATAAAAAAGTAAATATTGGAGACGAAATACTTTTAAAGCTAACAGGACGCCCAGTAACAGCAACTGCAAAAGTAAAAGATGTTAAATATTACGAACTCACACCTGAGATTGTTGAAGATATTAGAATAAAATATGGGAAACAAATAGGAACTGATAAATTTGAAGACTGGAACTCAACTCTTCAAAAGAAATATTGCACGTTAATTTGGCTTGATGATGTAAAAACAATTAAACCATTAGAAGTGCCAAGAAGTAATGGTGCTGGGTGGATTTTAATATAAATTGAGGTAATAATGACACTTGAAGAATTAAAACAAATTTTAGATAATGTTTATGAAAAAGACACGGCTCACCCAAAATGGAGAGTAAAATGGTGTAAAGAAAATCCAACTTATGGGCAATGTGTTCCAACAGCATTACTCGTTCAATATTATTTTGGTGGTGAAATTTATAAACATAATGAAGAAGCGCATTATTTTAATATGATTGGTGGAAAAGTTGTTGATCTAACAAAAGAACAATTTGATTATGATTTAGATTATTCAAAAAGCAAGAAAAAACAACCAAACATTGCTCAATCTGAAACAAAAAAAAGATATGAATTGCTAAAAGAAAGAGTTGAAAATTATAAAAATTAGATGTAAACGATTAACATAACAGTTTTGGTGCAAAAGATAATGAAATGAAAACATCTTAAAATAAAGGAGAAACAATGGATATTAAAGTTGTAACCATATGTGGGAGCATGAAGTTTGCAGATGATATGATTAAAATTGCAAGCGATTTAGAAAAGAAATATGGTTGGTGTGTGCTTCAATGTGTTTATGATGATCCAAAGAATATCACAAAAGAAGAAATTGAAAGAATTAAACTCGCCCATTGGAAAAAAATTAATATTAGCGATGCGATTTATGTTGTTAATATTGGTGGGTATTTAGGTTCTGCAACTCAAAATGAAATTAAGTATGCCTTAGAGCATAATAAAGAAGTTGTATATCATGAAAGTTTAGAGGAGAAAAAATGAAACTATTTAATTTAAACGTTGGAATAAAATTAAACAACAATAATGAAGTGGTTGATTTGATTAATGAAGATGCTTACGATTTCGTAACATTGCAAGAATCTGTGAGGAAATTAGACGAAGGAGTTTTTCCTCAGTTTGATAGTTGTGATTTTATAAGAAAACACACTTCTTTTAAAAACAATTTTTTCGGTGCTTTGTGGGTATCAAAATTTCAAATTAAGAGTGGTGGAGTTACTAGAGATTTTGGTGGCTACGTTGAGCAGGGTAACCAACTTTTAACAAATTATCCCATTGTTAAATCAAGTAATGTTTTTTATTATAAAGAATATTCCAATTATGAAGATTCAACTAATTTTAAAACCGACGATCATCCAAGAGCTTTTATTGAGTGCTTTTTAGATATAAAAGGAAAAGAACTTCAAGTGATTAATGTTCATGGGCTTTGGACTAGCGATAAAATGGGTAATGAAAGAACTCAAAGCCAAATTGATACAATTTTAAGTAGAGCAAGAAAAGATGTTCCATGCATAATTGTTGGGGATTTTAATTTGTTGCCAAATTCAAAATATATTAAAATATTAAATAAAAGTTTTGTTAATTTAATTGATAAATATAATATCAAGTCAACTCGCCCAGAGTTTGATGATGGGTTAGATAAGGGCAATGTGGTTTGCGATTATGTGTTTGTTAACGATAAAGTTAAAGTTAATGATTTCTGCGTTTTGAATAGTAACGCATCTGATCACTTGCCATTGGTTTTAGATTTTGAAATTTAAGGGAGAAAATAATGAGATTGGTTTTAACGTCAAATTCAATAACCAACGATGCAATTGCCAATAAAATTATTGAATTTGTTGGTAAACCTGCTAATGAGATTAAGTTTGCAATAATAAACGAAGCGTATGCTTATGAATTTGGTTCTCATAAATGGCTATTGCAAAATTTGGATGGAATCAGAAATTATTTTGGCGATAATAATCTTGAGTTTGTTAATCTATTAGCTCTAGATATGAATAAAGTAAAAGAAAGAATAAAACTAGCTGATGTTCTACTATGTTGTGGAGGAAATCCCGAATATTTGCAAAAGGTTTTCGAAAAAACAGGATTCAATAAACTCTTATTAGAAATGTTGAAAGAAAAGGTGTTTGTGGGTATATCAGCTGGAAGTATGGTGCTTGGCAAATTGCCAAGATTCGAAACTCTAAATACTATTTACCAAGTAACAGATTTGTTTGGAGTGGAAGATTATTTGGCTTACTTTAACTTTTCAATTCTTCCTCACACCGGAAAAAGTTTATCTAATTCCAGTTTTAAAAATTGCATAGATGAATCTAAAAAGCAAAGTTATCCTGTTTATTCTTTATCTAATAACTCAGCTTTGGTTATTGAAGATAACAAGTATTATTTAATAGGGGATGATTGTTATAAGCTGGTTAATGGAAAAATTGTTGAAAAAATTGATTGAAGGAGAAGATTATGAAAAATATAACAATAATAACTGGTGGTTCAAAAGGTGTTGGGAAAGCAATGGCAAAAGAGTTTTTGCTAAAAGGTGAAAATGTTTGCATTATTGCTAGAACGAAGAACGAATTAGAAAAAACAAGAGAAGAACTATCTAAGCTAACAAAGAATGATGTTGTGGCATATGTAGGTGATGTTAGTGATGAAAAGTTTGTTAAAAACTTTTACGAGAAAATAACAAAGGATTACAACATAACTTGCCTTGTTAATAATGCAGGTGTTGGTAGATTTGGAAATGTTTTTGATAACAATAAAAATATGATTGATGAAGTTTTTTCAGCAATCGTTTATGGAACAATTTTAATGACAACTCATGCTTTGCCATATTTAAAAAAGAGCAAAGATATTGTTAAAATTGTTAACATAATTTCTCAATCAGGAATCAGACCTTTTAAATTTGAAAGTGTTTATTGCTCTGCAAAATGGGCTCAAGAGGGTTATTCTCAAGTTTTAAGAGCAGAAACTTTTGGAACTAATATTAAAGTTGTTAACGTTTACCCAGGTGGAATTAATTCTGATTTTTGGAAAGAAAATAGGAATTACGTTAAAGAGGGTGTTGAAAACACCTTTGCAAGCGTTGATGAAGTTGCAAAGATAGTGGTTGATAATTTATATAATAAAGAAAGTTTAATTTTAAAAGATTTAGTTTTTGAACAAACGCATATGAATTTGGAGTAAGAAATGTTATTTAGTTATGTGATGGGAGTTGATGATTCTATCTTAGAATTAGAAAAAGAAAATTTTAAGATTGAGAAAAGTAATAATGATTTTTTGGTTGAATTTGATGAAACCAAATGTAATATTTGGGAAGATTACATAAAATCAAAATTAAACGTTGATTTTTGGAATGAATATTTAAGCGATGAAAATGATGAAGTTGTTTTTATTTTTCATCTAGATAATGGATTTAAAAAAA
>JAZUCB010000225.1:0-6299 GCA_045638985.1 Clostridia bacterium | reverse complement strand
AATTTCCAGCAAGTTTCCAACCATCAAATGTGTAACCATCTTTTGTTGGGGCATATAAATTAATATCTTTGCTTTCAACTGTGAAGTATTCTGGATTGCTTGGATTATTAACTCCACCCTCAACTAAATATTCAATTGAATATTGAATTAATTCAACTTCATTTAAATAGAACTCAAAATCAGATTTAATTCCTTCAATTAAAGGAATGTGTGATAAGCTTTCATTCCAACTAAAGTTAAATTGAGCTAACTCATAATTAGGGTTTTTAATACTTCCATCAATCTCAAAATAAATTCCATTATCAGCATCATAAACGCCAGAATATTGTGTTGGGTTGTTATCATGAATAAGCCCTGAAACAATGCCATCTTCATTTGCTGTTGCTGTATAACCATCTAAAATTGAGTAAACAGTAATAAATTTACCATCGTATGGAACTTCAAATGAAGTTGCAGAAGCATCAACCATGTATTCGCTAAAGTCTCCAAAATTAACTATGTTTGCAATTTCTTCAACACTTAAATTTCCAAAATTAACAAACATTATTTCATAGCCATATCTAACTTTAGGAATTGAAATTGTGTATGAGTTAAATTCAACTCCATCAATTGTAATTTCAATGTTTTTCTTAATGCTTGAAATTGTAATCGTGTAGATTCCATTAGTTTCACTCATTGAAGCAGAATAATAAGTTGTTCCATTTTGAGTGAATGATCCACTTAAATTAGATTTAGTTAAAACCAATTCATTGCCATTCAACTTGATGTTGAAGTCACTTTGTGTTTTGCTAACTTCCAATTCAAATGTGAATGAATAATTTGGATTAGAATAGTAACTAATAGTAGTTGAATCTGAACTTGAAACTGTGTAATCTCCATCCACGCTATTTGCAGGAGTAACTGTGAATGTGATTTCGTTCCATTGAGCAGATAAACTAATATCGCCATATGAGCCAGCGCTTATTTCAGTAATAATATCGTTAACTGAAATTGCAGTTGTTTCAGTAGAACCTTGTTTTATTCCTAAAATAGCTCCGCCATTTGCAATTGATGTTACTTTCCAACCAGCAAATTCATAACCTGTTCTTGTTGGATCGTAAAGTGTTGCACCACTTTCAATTGTGTAAGAGTTTTTGTTGTTATCATTTTGAACACTATCAGAGCCGAATAAAGCATTTCCTGTTAAATCATAAGTAATAGTGTTTGATTCTGCTTGCCACTTCGCAGTTAAAACAATATTTCCATATGAGCCAACGTTAATTTGCTTAATAACGCTACCGTTAGAAAGTGTTGTTTCAGTGTTAGTTGAATCATTAAATAAAATACCTTTAATTAATTCACCTTCACCAATTCCAGAAACTTCCCAACCAATAAACTCATAACCAGCTTTGCTTGAATTTGTTAATCCAAAGCTTGGAGTTTCAATTGTAAACTCAGCTGTGTTCTCAACTTCTTCACCACCATTATATTCATAATCAATAGTGTAAGTAATTGGAGTCCATTGAGCTTGAAGGTTAATACTATCTCCATCTTCAATATAAGAACCAGCATAAATTATTGAAATAATGCTTCCATCATTTTGAGTTTTAGAATCATCAATATTATAGATATCTCTACAAGCACCTTGTAATTTCCAACCAGCAAATGTGTAACCAGTTCTTGTTGCATCATAGATTGTTATATCATCACTTACAACGCTAAATGAATTAACATTTCTAGAATCATTAATTCCACCATTTAAATTATAATTGATTGTAATTGTTTTTGGAACAACTTCCATAATATAGAATTCTAAATTCGCTGTAATATTGCAGAAATTTAAATTTTCATTTATTGATGCAAATTCAAAATCAGGATTAATAACTTGACCACTACTATTATAGTAAATACCATTTAATTCATCATATTTTCCAGAATAAGAAGTTAAATCGTTATCCTTAATTAATCCAATAACAGCTAACTGCCATTCTTTACTGCTCCACTCGTATCCATTAATACAACCAGCATCCATGAATAATTTTCCACCGAATGGAACTTCAAAAGATTCAACATCTGGTCCAATTAAATAATCAGCCAAATTAATATCACCATTTGCAATTTCTTCATCACTAAAAGCACTTAAATCACATATATAAATTTCATATCCAATTCTATCTTCAACTGCTGGTAATGAAATTGTGTAAGTGTTAATTGAAATTCCATCAATTGAGATTTCAATATCTTTCTTAATTGATGTAATTGAAATTGTGTAAATTCCATTAGCTTCGCTCATTGAAGCAGAGTAATAAGTTGTTTCACCTTGAGTGAATGAGCCAGTTAAACTAGATTTGCTTAAAACAACTTCATCGCCATTCAACTTAACGTTGAAGTCGCTTTGAGTTTTGCTAGCATCTAATTGGAATGTGAATGAATAATTTGGATTTGAGTAGTAAGCGATTGTTGTTGAATCTGAACTTGAAACTATGTAATCTCCATCCACGCTATTTGCAGGAGTAACTGTGAATGTGATTTCGTTCCATTGAGCAGATAAAGCAATATCGCCATATGAACCAGCGCTTATTTCAATAATAACATCGTTAACTGAAATTGCTTTTGATTCGCTCTCACCTTTCTTAATTCCAACAATTGAACCATTCTCTTCAATAGATGTAACTTTCCAACCAGCAAATGTGTAACCAGTTCTAGTTGGGTCATATAAAATTGCTCCGCTTTCAGTGTTATATCCATCAACGTTATTTTCATTTTGAACACTATCTTCACCATATTGAGCATTTCCTGTTAGGTTATAAGAAATTGAATAACCAACAACTTCCCAATCTGCTGTTAAAATAATGTGTCCATATGAGCCTTTATTAATAGAAGTAACAACGTTTCCGTTTTCAATTCCGCCATTAACTTCTTCGCCTTCGCCAATTCCAGAAATAATCCAACCATTGAATTTATATCCGTCTTTAAATGTTGCAATTAAATTAATAGTTTCTTCAATTGTGTAAGATTCAGCATTTTCAACTTCTTCTCCACCATTATATTCATAATCAATAGTGTATGAAATTGGAGTAAATTGAGCTGTTAATGTGATGTTTCCGAAAGTTCCTATTGCAATAGAATCAACTATTGAATTTGCTTCGTAGCCATCGCCATTAATATTTTCAATTGCTTGAGTTGTTTTCCAATTATCAAAATTATAACCAGTTTTTTCTGAAGTTTGAGTTATATCAAATGTTTCATCTATGATGCTATATTCAATTGAATCAACTTGAGTTCCCTCTGAAACGAATGTGATTGTGTATGTAACAATATCCCATTTTGCATATAGAGTTTTAGTTGCACCATTATCTCCAAGGTCTGGCATAACTGTTGCTGTGAATTGAGTTGAATAAGTTTCTTCTTCAAACCAGCCAGCGAATGTGTAACCATCTCTTGTTGTTGCTTTAATATCAATTGGTGCTTGATAATTTGCTGTTATGCTATTAACTGCAATTCCACCCATTGAATCAAATTCAATAGTGTATTGTTCAATATCCCATTTAGCATAGAATGTTTTATTTCCGGTTGAACCAGTTGAAATAACTGTTTGTGGATTTCCTGTTAGTGTTGAATTATCAAACCAACCAGCGAATGTATAACCAGTTCTTGTTGTGATATATAAATTCAATTCAATATCTTGAGATTCAACTGTGTATTCAATGCTATCAATTTCACTTCCACCATTGGTTTCGAATGAAATTGTGTAAGTTATTGGAGATGCTAAGTAATTAGCATAAACATTTCTATCTGCAATAACTTCTTCTAGGTTATCAACTTCACCTTCTGATGTTACCCAATTTAAGAAATCATAAGTGTAACTATCATCAGCATCTCTTGTTGGATTTGAATAAGGATAATTTGCAGATTCTCCATATTCAACTGTTGATTCTGCTAAATAATCACCATCATAATCATAGAATGTGATTGTGTATGAATTTGTGGTTTGAGTAAATGTTGCTTTAATTGTTGTTTCACCAATAATTTCATAATTATTAGCCAACTGAGCATCATTTATTAACCATTTATCAAATGCATATGAATATTGTTGAGAATTTGTTGTTGCTGTTGCTGTAACAGCTTCAATTACTCTCACGCCATCCATAACTTTAACAACGTTGCCTTCAACCACCAAAATTGCAAAATGTGGAACGTTTGAAACTGTTGTTGTGCTAACTGAACCAAACTCACCAGCTTCAATTGTTAATGTGTATTCTTTTAATGTCCACTGAGCTGTTAATGTGAATGTTCCATATGAACCAGTTTTGATTGTTTTAACAATTACGTTTGTGAAGTTTTCACTTGTTAAGTCAACGTTTTCATCTGAACCATTAACAACTTTAATTAATTCTCCTGTTTCAACTCCACTAATCTTCCATCCAGCAAATGTGTAACCTGTTTTTGTTGGGTTGTTTAATGTGATGTTTTCACTTTCAATTGAGTATGTTGTTGGGTTTGCTTCACTTGGAGCAACTCCTCCATCATAGTCATATGTGATTATGTAGTCATCATCACTCCATGTTGCTGTTAAAATAATGTTTCCGTATGTTCCAACATTGATTGTTTCAACTTTGGCATCTGCTTCATATCCATTTCCATAGATATTTGAAATTCCATTAATTGTTTTCCAACCAGCGAATGAATATCCGGTTTTCTCTGATGTTTGAGTTAATGCAAATGTTGTTTCTTCAACATCATATGTTATTGCTTCAACTGGAGTTCCTGTTGAAGTAAATGTGATTGTGTATGTAACAATATTCCATTTTGCATATAAAGTTTTGCTTGAGCCTGAAGTTCCAAGATCTGGCATTGTTGTGTATTCGATTTTAGTTGTTAAACTTTCTTCGTTATACCAACCACCAAAAGTGTAACCTGATTTAGTTGATGTTTGTGGAAGTTCTATTTCTGCACCATAGTTTGCAGTAATATCTGTAACTGCGCTTCCGCCTTTCTCATCAAACACTAATGTGAATGATTCGATTGTCCATTGTGCAACTAATTTAACATTTCCATATGATCCAGCAACTATGCTTGTTACGATTGTTCCTTCTGTTGCTCCGTTATTTATGTTTTCATCAGCAATTATATCAATTGCCCAACCTGCAAAGATGTAACCTTCTTTTGTAACATATTCTGCTGTTGGTAATGATTGCTCAACGTTATATGTATATGATGTAACGTTTTGCCCATCAGCAATTGTACCTTCGTTTGCATCTAATGTGATAGTGTATGTTCTTGCTGTTCTATCGTAATTAGCATAAACATTTCTATCTGCAACAACTTGTGTTAAATCATCAACTTGTGATCCATTTAATGTTGTTACCCAATTTTTGAATTCATATGTGTATCCATTATCTTGAACTCTTGTTGGGTTTTCAGCATGTGGATATGTTGCTTGAGTTCCATAATTAACTGTTGATTTTCCTAACTCTGTTCCATCCCAGTTAAAGAATGTTACTGTGTATTGATTAGTTGTTCTATTGAATGTTGCTTTGATTGTTGTGTTATCAACAATTGTATATCCATTAGTTAAATCGTTTTCACCATTTAACCATTTTGCAAATGTGTATGTGAATTCTTGTTCTCTTGCATTTGCACTTGCAACGATTTCTTCTAGTTCAACTTCTCCGTCCATTACTTTAACAACGTTGTTTTCAACTTTTAATGTTGCAAAGTGTGGAACGTTTTCAACTTTTGTTATATTAACTGATCCATATTCTCCAGATTCAATTGTTAATGTATATTTGTTTAATGTCCATTGTGCTGTTAATTGAATATTTCCATATGTTCCTTTGTTAATAACTGTAACAGTTGCACCTTCTGCATAACCTTTACCGGTATTGATATTGGTTATTGCGTTTGTTGTTTTCCAACCGGCGAATGTGTAACCATCTTTTGTTGGTTCATTTAATGTGATATCTTCACTTTCAACTGTGAACTCTGTTGGATTTGGAACTGTTGGAGCTGTTCCTTCAGCAAGATCATATGTAATACCATATTTATTTGCTGTCCATTGCGCTGTTAATGTGAATGTTCCATATGACCCTTTGTTTATTTGCTTAACAATATTATCATTAGCAAATGTTACTTCAGTATTATTTGTATCGCCAAATAATAAACCTTTAATAACTTCACCTTCGCCAATTTCAGAAATCTTCCATCCAGCAAATGTGTAACCTGCTTTAGTTGGGTTATTAAATGTGATGTTTTCACTTTCAATTGTATATGTTGTTGGATTTGAAACTTCAACTCCACCAGCATAATCATATGTGATT
>JAZUCB010000224.1:0-3448 GCA_045638985.1 Clostridia bacterium | reverse complement strand
CTTCATTTATTATTTTAACCCTACTTCTAATAGTTGGCAAAACCCCTTCAATATTAGAACAAGTTAAAATAAAAATAACATTTTTAGGTGGTTCTTCTAATGTTTTTAAAAGCTTATTTTGTGAATCAGTTCTAGCTAAATCTAAGTTATTAATTATTATCACTTTTTTATCACTTTCCATAGGCACAACAAAGCAATCATTAGCTATCGCCTTTGAATCTTCAACTGTTAAAATTTTACCCTTAGGATAAATTAAAACATCAGCATGAGTTCCACATATAATTTTTTTACACATATCGCATTCAAAACAAGGCGCAACCTCTCTTTGCCTACACAAAATCATGCAAGCAAGCATCTTTGAATAATCTATTAATTTATCAACATCATCGCAAGAAATTAAATAAGCATGATTCAACATTCCTATTGAAATATCATTATTTATTACAGCTTTTGATTTAGACTTAAAAAACATTTTTTGTAACATAATCATACCCTTATATGTTTATATCATAAATAACAAAAACAAGCAAATCATAAGATGAAAAAAAGCCTATTCTAACCCATATTTCAACACACATCATTTGTTAAATCAATTAATAATTAATGATTTGACAAATCATATTTTTTTTGGTATATATTAAAAGCATATTATAAAAAGGAGCACACGCACTTGAAAATTAAAACAACTCCAATTAAAGGAACCGTGGATTACATGCCTAAAGAGGCACAAATCCGTCAGGAATTAATTAATAAAATTTTAGAAACCTACACAAAAAATGGTTTTCTTCTTGTTAAAACACCAATTTTAGAAAACATTGAACTATTAACCCTAGGTGACAGTGGTGATAATCAAAAATTAATGTTTAAAACAATTAAACGTGGTGAAAAACTAGATCTATCAAAACCTGATTTATGTGAAAAAGATATTGTTGAAGAAGGATTAAGATACGATTTAACTGTTCCTCTTTCAAGATTTTATGCAGGAAATAGAGAAAAACTACCTCTTCCTTTTAAAGCTGCTCAAATAGATGAATCTTTTAGAGCTGAAAAACCACAAAAAGGTAGAGACAGGCAGTTTACCCAATGCGATATTGACCTTTGGGGAGAGCCAACAAATTTAGCAGAAATCGAAATTATAACAACAATTTGCCAAGCATATAAGAATGTTGGTTTAAATGATTTAATTGTTAAAGTTAGCGATAGAAACGTTCTAAATTCATTAATAGCTTTTGCAGGTTTTGACCCAAAAGATGCAACTAGCATTTGCATAACAATTGATAAGTTAGATAAAATTCAATTAGAAGGTGTTAAAAACGAACTTATTGCAAAAGAATTCGACGCAAGTAAAATTGAAATCTTAATCTCTGCCCTAACCGATATTCTAGAAAAAGGAATTTCAGCATTAAGCTCTTATGGCGTTGCAGAAAATTGCATAGAAAACTTAAAAGATATAATAGAAACTTGCAAAAAATATATTCCTGCAGATTATGATATTGTTTTCGATATTTCAATTGTTAGAGGTCAAGGATATTACACCGGAACAGTTTTTGAAACATTCTGCAAAACAGGATCTTATAAAGGTGCTCTAGGCGGTGGCGGAAGATACGATAAAATGCTTGAAAAATATTTAGGACAAAACGTTCCTGCAGTTGGTTATGGCTTAGGCTTCGTTCCAACAATGATGCTTGTTGTTGAAAATAACCTTGCATCTTTAAATTTGAGAAAGAAAATTGCATTATTGTTTGATAAAGACATGAATAAACTTGATATTTTAACTAAAAAAGAACAATTAATGAAAGATTACGATGTTTCTATTTTCCCTTACCCTAAAAACTTTAAAGATTTCACAAATAAGCTTCAAAATGCCGGATTTAACGGCATTTACAAAATGTTTAATGATTCTTTAATATTATTTGAAAATTAATAAAAAACACGGTTAAACAAGCAAATAATGCAATTTTAACCGTGTTTCTTTTTTTACAAAAAAACAACTTAAATTTTTAACTAAAATTTAAGTTGTTTTTATTTTTATAATAAATCTGAATAGTTATCTTCGTAATAAACGATTTCCATTCCTGCCATTAACGCGTCAACTAAATTAGTTGTGTGTTTATCGTAATTTGAAGCATCTGGATCAAGATTATCATAAATGTATTCAAACAAACTTATTTGTTTGCTTGCATCAATATATTTATTGCATAAATCTTCAACAGTTAAACTATTTAAACCTTCAACTTCAACAATGTTTTGAGCAATATCGTTATAAAACATAATATGGTATCCATGTTCACTTGCAACTAAAGAGTTATAAATTGAACCTTTATTATAAGAATTAAACATTTCTATTGATGAATCAGTGAAAGATTGAACCCAAGAATTTTCTCCTTCCCTATCTGCAACAGAAACTGCATAACTAAATTTCGCATTAACTGAACCAGTGTCTTCACTGAACATGCAAATTAATCTGTTAAATTCTTTTGCTTTTTCTTCTAATGAAGCTTTACTATTTACTGCTTTTTGAACCAATTCAAAAATTTCAGTGGCATATTTAGTTTGCCTTTGTGCTAATTCAATATAATTTCCATCAGCATCTTTTTTGTATTCTAATTTATCCCAATCAATTTCATAATCAAATTCGAATTTGATTTGTTTTGCTAATTTTTCTATTTCAATTTTATAATCTTCTTCAGAGATTTCTTTATTTTTCTTTTGTTCGTTTAAAATATCAACTTCATCTTGTTGAGCTTTATCAAACTTGAATAAAATATGATTAACTAAAATTGCTGAATTTTCACCTTGATTAACATTATAGAATGTGTAATCAGAAGTTTCATTAATTGACTTTAAGAATGCACTATAATTATCGCTAAATAAAGCATATTCAGACAAATAATTATCTTTAAAATATTCTAAAACAATATCTAAATTAATTTGCATTCTTTGCATAAAGTAATTTTCATATAACTCAAAATACATATTTTGAGTGTATAACTCTGTTAATTCTTCAACTTTATCTGCAAACACTTCTTCTTCGTTTGTTGATAAACCTTTATTTTTTGCAGTGTTTTGCAAGCTTGAAATATATCTTACCCATGCTTCTTTAGATAAATTTTCAACATCTGGGTTAATTGTTTGAACAAAAGTTTCTGGAACATCAACGCCTTCAGAATCAAATTTAACAGGATCAACTTTTAATTGAACTTTACCATCTTGAACTAAAATTTTACCATTTGCATCGCAAACAAATTTAGATTCATATTGAGTGTATTCAACTGGTGATAGTTTTGTTTCTTCACTAGTTTCCTCTTCAATCTCTTCCTCTTCAATTTCCCACTCTTCTTTAATTTGCTCTTCGTAAGAATCTAATGTTGATTGAATTGATTTGAAAACTTCGTATCTAATTTCTTTTTGAACGTCTTCTTCAGCCATAAGTCGGATCGTAGCCATG
>JAZUCB010000223.1:0-5418 GCA_045638985.1 Clostridia bacterium | reverse complement strand
ATTTAATTATATTTCTGATGGTTTATTTCATATTGTTTCAAATGGTTTTAAAACAAAAAATTTCAACAAAGAAATTTATGATTATTTGTGTCAAACATATAATGTTAATATGTGTAATGTTGAGAGGAATATTAAAAGCGCAACTGTTAATGCAGTGAAGGATAACGGAATGTTTTTTGATATGTTTAGCCAATTAAATAAAAAAATAACTAATAGAACAGTGTTAAGTTTTTTAGTTGAACATTTATTAACAACAATGGGCTCAAATGTTGAAATGTTTAATAAAAAAATTAATTAATATTATTTTGAAATTTGTCTTTTTTAAATTATAATTTTAAAAAGGAAAGTTTTATGGAAAAAATTATTGTTATAACTGGTGCAACTCAAGGAATTGGCAAATTAATTTCAGAGAAGTTTGAAAAAGATGAAAATAAGGTTATAAAAATTGCTAGGAATATAAATGTTAATGATCCAATGCAATATTCATGTGATGTTTCAAATGAAGAGGCTGTTAAAGAAGTTGTTGATGATGTTGTGAAAAGATTCGGCAGGATTGATATGCTTATTAATAATGCAGGGTATGGCATGAGTGGAATAACCGAGTTAATTTCAACTGAAGAAATGCAAAGAATATATAGTGTTAATTTATTTGGTGCTATTTATTTTACTAAATATTGTTTACCTCACATGCAAAAGGGTTCTAGAATTATTAATATTGGAAGTGCTATGGAGTTTTTCCCTTTGCCATATAGAGCATTTTATGCGAGCAGTAAAGCTGCGTTAACAACATTATCAATTGCACAAAGAATGGAGTGTGTGCAGTTGGGTGTTGATATAACAGCGATTTGCCCTGGAGATATTAAAACAACATTTGTTAAAAATAGAGTTAAAAAATATGACACGAATGAACGTTATGGGGATTCTATAAAATTAGCAACACAAAAAGTTGATTCCAGAGAAAATAAAAGAATGGATCCAGAACATGTGGCAAATAAAATTGTTAAAATAGCCAATAAATCAAAAACAAAACCAAGATATATTATTGGAAGAAAATATAAATTTTTATATTTCCTAACAAAGCTTTTCCCTTTTGGGTTGGTTGTTAAGGTTATAAATAAAGTGTGTGGTTAAAAAATCGAAACTTTTGTTTCGATTTTTTTGTTAAGCGAGGGCTATAAAAAAGCACTTAATTATTTAAAATTTGATAAATATTACTTTAAATTTATGCTGAAAATATTTACTTTGCAAAGTTAATTTATGCAAAGTTAATTTCTGTTTTATTATATTGCTAAATTGATTTGAAAAATTTTTATATTATTATATAATAATATAAACGTGGAAAGGGGACAATAAATTTTATTAGAACCTTTTAAATGCGAGAATATGGAGTGAAAAATGAGCGATAGATTTATACCGAGAAAATCGAAAGTTAAAATTACTTTTTTTAAAGGATTTGGCATTCTCGACCTTGTTATTGCGGCAATAGGCGTTGCTGGTGCAATTATTTTGGCTGTTGCTAACTTGTTGCCTTCACCAATGAATATTTATATTGCAGTGTGTTTTGCTGCATTTTGGTGCACTTTGTTTATTGAAATATCAGAAGGAATAAGGTTGTATTATGGTTTGGTTTTACTTTTTATTTTCTGGGCATTACCAAAAAAATATAAAAAAGATTTTAAAAAGAAAACTGAAGATATAACAAGAATAGTTCCTTTCGTTGGGTTAAACACAGATAAATTCATTAACTTTGGAGGCTATTATGGAATGGTTATTGAAATATTCCCTATGAGTTTTGGATTGTTAAACGAAGAACGCCAAAACATGGTTATTCAAACCCTATCTAATGCTTTCACAAGAATAAACCATAATCAAAAAGTTTCAATTTTAAGAACTCGTCAACCAATGGTTTTAGATGAACTTGAAAGATATGAAGACGATAAATATAACACTCTTATTGAAATGAGTGAAAGAGGGTTATATAATGCAACTGAGTTAGATTCTAGAGGTCCTGTTTTTGAGGAAAGGTTGAGGCTTATAAAGTTTTTAAACAATGATGAGAAAATAGTTAAAGATCATTTTTATATGATTGTTTATGATACCGATAGAGAAACCTTGGATTCAACGGTTAATAGTATTGTTGCAACAATGGAAGCTAGTGCAAACCCAATTTATAGTAGAATAATTTTAAACGAAAAATTATTGGTGTTTATTAAAAGTACGTTCACAACCTACTTTGATGAAAGAGAAATTGAAATGCTTTCTGAAAAAGATAGGGTTAAATGGGCGTGCCCAGATAACATTAAATTTAAAACAAAAACGGTTAATGTTGATGGCTTAGAGCAAAGAATATTTACGATAACTGATTATCCTATTTCTGTTTATAATGCGTGGCTTTATCCTTTGTTTATATTAGACGAATCTAAAGTTGTTGTTAATATTGAACCAATGGAAAGATATAAAGCAGAAAAAATGATTGATAAGAGTTTGATGGAAGTTGAAGTTAGGCTTGGCAAGTTGATGAAAGAAAGCCAAAAGATTGAAACTCAAACTCACTATGAAACATTAAAAGTTTTGCTTGAAAGCATAAAAAACAGCAATGAAGTTTTATTAAACACAACAATTCATATTGTTGCTGATGAAAAAGTTAAAAAAGAAGTTAGAGGAACTTTAAGGCAATATGGATTTAAATTTGCTGAAAACTTTGGTAGGCAAATTGATGCGTTTGTTAGTTCTTCTTTGGGAACAACAGAACTTTTAAAATCTTATGTTAGAGGAATTCAAAGCTCAACTATTGCGGCGGGTTTCCCATTTATTTCAAACATGTTGCAAGATGATAGAGGATTTTATTTGGGTTATAACAAATATCCTGTATTCATCAACTTCTTCGAAAGAAATAACGAAAGAGTTAATAGTAACATGATGGTTATAGGAAAATCTGGTTCTGGTAAATCATTTACTGTTAAAACCCTTTTAACAAACTTCGCTGCAGATAACACTCGTGTGTTTATTCTAGACCCTGAAAATGAGTATGAAATTTTGTGTCATAATCTAAGAGGTAAGATTATTGACGTTGGTTCAAGTGTTAACGGAATATTTAACCCATTCCATATTTATCCAACCCTGGAAGAGGAAGAAGGAATGGCTAGTGATACGTTCAGTGAACACTTGCAGTTCTTGGAGCAATTCTATAGGCTTATTCTTCCTGGTATGAGTTCCGATGCTTTCGAAAAATTGAACTCTATTTCAGTTGAACTTTATAGAAAAAAGAATATTGGGCCAGAAACAAGAATAACAGATTTAACCCCACAAGACTTCCCAATATTTGATGACTTGCTTGAGTTGATTGATGAAAAGCTTGCCAAAGAAAAAGATGAATATCACTTAAGAAACTATATGATAATGAGAACCTATGTTGAAAAATTTGCAACTGGGGGAAGAAATAGTAACCTATGGAATGGTTACACATCTATTAAAACAAATGAAAACTTTATTTGCTTTAACTTCAGAACATTGGTTTCAAATAGAAACGACGTTATTGCGAATGCTCAGATGTTGTTGGTGTTTAAATATTTAGATAGTGAAATAATTAAAAATCGTGACTTTAACTTAAAATATTGTCCGCCAGATGCAACTGAGTTAGAAAAAAGAAGGGTTGTTGTTGCGGTTGACGAGGCGCACGTTTTCATTAATAAAAAATTCCCAATAGCGCTTGAGTTTATGCAACAAATGGCAAAAAGAATTAGAAAATATTCTGGTATGTTAACTATTATAACCCAGAATATTAAAGACTTCGTTGGTAGCGAAGAAATTGCAATGCAGTCAACGGCTGTTATTAACGCCTGCCAATATTCTATGATTTTGTCGTTATCTCCTAATGATATTAACGACCTTATTAATCTTTATAGAAATGCTGGTGGAATTAACGATGAAGAAAGAGATTCAATTGTTGCGGCAAAAAGAGGTCAGATATTCTTTATAACAAGCCCAACAAATAGAACTGTGGTTCAGGTTGAGGCGTTAAGCACAGTTAGAACATTGTTTGAAGATAATAACTATTTAAATACACTTTAATTAAGAAGAAAATTATGAATATAAATTTGAATCCATCAAAAAATTTAATTAGATTAGCAAAGTGCTTTAAAAAAGAAGGCGCTTTGCTTTTTATTGTTGGGGGCTTTGTTAGAAATTCCTTAATGCAAATTCCTTTAAGTGATGTGGATATTTGTGGAAACATGCCATATGAAAAAGCGATTGAAGTTGCTAATAATAACGGCTTTTCGGCAGTTGTTATTAATAAAAAACTTGGAACAGTTTTAATATCTTGCGCGAATGAACAATATGAATATACATGTTTTAGAAAGGAAAATTATTTAAAGGGCGGGCATCATAGCCCAAGTGAGGTTGAGTTTGTTGAGTCGGTTGAAATCGATGCTTCAAGGCGTGATTTTACTTGCAATGCTTTATATTATAACCCGCTAACTCATGAGATATTGGATTTTTACACAGGTGTTCAAGATATTGGAACAAAAACCCTTAAATGCATTCAAACGCCAGAATTCGTGTTTGAAAACGATGGCTTAAGAATCTTGAGAATGATTCGTTTTGCCGGGGAATTGGGTTTTAAAATTGATAATAAAACCTTTAAGTGTGCTAAAAGAATGAAATATCAAATAGGAGATATTTCTAAAGAGCGCATTGTTGGAGAATTGAAAAAAATATCAATAAGCGATTTGAAGTATAAAACTAAAAATGTTGATTTTATTAAAATCATAAACAACCTTAAGCTTTGGGGTGTTTTAATAAATAAATACTTTAGCAATGTTAAAATTAAACTAAACAAAGAACAAAAATTAAGTTATATTTCATTGTCGAAAGATTTAAGATATTTGGGATTGCTAACCTTATTAATGAAAGCTTTTTATAAAAATAGAAGAGCAAATGAAGATGAAATTGCTTGCATGTGTTACATAATATTTGGAGACAGTGGATTAAAAGAAAGCAAGGCAAATATTAATTCAATAATTAGGCTTTTAATTGTTTTTATTAATTTTAAAAACAAAATGAAAGTTGATAATAAAGTTTTAATAAACTATTATAATTTGTTACCAAAAGAAAAAGAGTTGCTTCAAGGGTTGGATTATGAGAATGCCAGAATGCTTGAGTTTGAAATAGATAAAAAACAAAATGATAACATTCCATTAAGCATTACTCAATTGCAAATAACAAACACAGACTTATTAGAAAAGGCGAATGTTCCTTATAAGCAAATTAATGCGATTAAATATTTAATGTTTGAAAATTGTTTAGATGGAAAATTAGTAAACAATAATGAAGATTTGATTAACTTTGCAAAAGAAAAAGTTAAGTAGATTATAAAACCTCATATTTTATTATTTATTGCAAAAAATAACAATAATT
>JAZUCB010000222.1:0-1500 GCA_045638985.1 Clostridia bacterium | reverse complement strand
TTTTAGTTGTTGTTTAGTTTATTGCTGCATGGTTTGATTAAATAAGTGTTTCTGTATAAAAATACTGTTATGTGTTTAATTATAAGTATTGTTTTTGTCAGAAAAAAGTGTTTTCAAGTGTGTAATGTTGTGGTATAATTTAAAATATGGAAAATGATATTGAGTATAATTTTAATAAAAAACAACCTTTAGCTGATAGAATGCGCCCTAATAGTTTGGAAAATTTTTTTGGTCAAAAACATATTATTTCACCAAATAGTTTTTTGGTGCGTGCTATAAAATCAAACAGTTTGGGTAGTTGTATTTTTTTTGGACCTCCTGGGACTGGTAAAACATCTTTGGCTAATATTATTGCAAACACATGCAATGGCGAGTTTAGAAAATTAAATGCAGTTAGTTCTGGTGTTGCAGATGCTAAAGCAATTATTGAGGAAGCTAAAGTTAATATAACAATGTTTGGCAAGCAAACATTCTTACTTTTAGATGAATGCCATAGGTGGAGTAAGGCTCAGTCTGATTGTGTTTTGGAAGCTATTGAAAAGGGTTATATTACTTTTATTGGTTCAACCACTGAAAATCCACATATTAGTATGACTAAGGCTATTGTTTCAAGATGCAAGGTTTTTGAGTTTAAACCTCTTGATAACTTTGATATAAAAAATGCAATTAAAAGTGCATTAAATGATAAAGAACGTGGATTTGGAAACCTTGTAATTTCTGCGAATGAGGATGTTTTAAACACTATTGCTTGGTCTGCTTGTGGAGATATGAGGAGTGCTTTTAATACTTTAGAGCTTGCAGTTAAAACAACTCCAATGAATAATGATAATGTTATTGAATTAACACCTGAAATTATTAAAGAGTGTGTTCAAAAAGTTGTTGTTGCATTAGATGAAAATTCATCATTTGACATGCTAAGTGCATTTTGTAAAAGTTTAAGGGGAAGTGATCCAGATGCTGCATTGTTTTATGCTCAAAAACTTTTACTAAGTGGATACGATCCTCTTATTTTGGCAAGAAGATTAGTTGCTCATGCTAGCGAAGATATTGGAATGGCAGATTCAAATGCACTACTTATTGCGTGTAATGCATTGCAATCGTGCGAAAAATTGGGCATGCCGGAATGTAATTTAACATTGAGTCATGCGATTATTTATCTATGCGAAGCAGAAAAAAGTAATTCGGTTTATTTGGCTATGCATGCGGCAATGGATGATGCCTTAAAATACACAAATGTTAAAGTTCCTAATCATTTAAAAAATCATCCAGTTGGTTATGATGATAAAACGGGGAGTTACAAGTATCCTCATAATTTTGGAGGTTACGTTAAACAGCATTATTTACCAACTGAAATCAGGGATCATGTTTATTATAAACCTTTAAACAATGGCAGGGAAAAAGGATTAGTTAGAAAGAAAAGTAAGTTTTTTGATTTAAATAACGATTAAATTAAAGTGCTCATAAGTTATGCGTTTATGAGTGCTTTTTTATTATTAAAAT
>JAZUCB010000221.1:0-3075 GCA_045638985.1 Clostridia bacterium | reverse complement strand
AACAACACGATCAACATAATTACCATGCCACTCATAATCATGAGCCTCATAAAGCAATCCACTTTGGTTTATATTATTCTTTGGCGCTAATGCTGTTGTTAGAATATACCCATTAGAATTTAAAAACTCACTTAATTCTTTTATGAATTGATTATATGCTTCTTTGTCTTTTAGAAACAAATACTCAAAATCTATGTTAACACCATAATAACCTTTATTTTGCAAAGTATTTAATACATTTTGATATAATCTAGCCTTATTTTCTTCACTATTTAACAATTCACTAGCCAACTCACTACTAAACCCTGCATCAGTTATATTAGTTAAAACCATTAAAGGTGCCACATTATAATTACGCGCCTCATCAATTATTTCTTGGTCATTTATATCCTCATAACTGCCATCTGCATTAACTTGATAAGAAAAAATACTTATATATGTTAAATTGGGCAATGTTTTGCGCAAAACATCCATATTTATTCCCGTTAATGCGTAACCATTAACTT
Source organism: Clostridia bacterium (assembly GCA_045638985.1). Taxonomy (GTDB): domain Bacteria; phylum Bacillota; class Clostridia; order Christensenellales; family UBA1242; genus UBA11490. The sequence goes on along the minus strand of JAZUCB010000221.1, from coordinate 2,569 downwards.
CAATATCTCTAAGTTTTCTATTTGAATCTATTATATTAATCACTTCACCAACATTAATAATCGCTGGGTCTTTTATTTGTGGATTTGATTCAATCAATTTATCTAAAGACACACCAAATCTTCTTGCTATTTGATAAAGTGTATCACCGCGCTGAATTTGATAAATAATATTATCTGTTGGAATAACAATTGTTTGCCCAACAACTAGGCTTTTATTTATATCAAGTTCATTTTGATCAACAATTTCTTCTAATGAAACATTATATTTATTTGCGATATTATATAAAGTATCACCTTGGCTAACAACATGAATCACCATAAACTCACCTCTTCAACACAATTTATATATGCAATAAAATAAAATAATGTTAAAAAAAACTAAGCGCATTTAACTCGCTTAGTTTATTATTTTTAATCCATTTTTATTTCTAAAGTTTTAACCCTCTCCCAAGAAAACTCATTCCTACCAAAATGACCATAACATGCTGAAGCTTTATATTGTGGTTTTAAAAGATCTAACTCCTTAATTATATTTGAAACAGAAAAATTAAAATTATCATTAATTATTTTCATAAGTTGTTGTTCTTCAACTTTATTTGTTCCAAACGTATTCACCGTTATATTTATAGGCTCTGCCAAACCGATGGCATAGCTTACTTGAATCTCACATCTATCAGCCAATTCGTTTGCAACCACATTTTTAGCAACATATCGTGCATAGTAAGCAGCACTTCTATCAACCTTTGTTGCATTTTTACTGCTAAAGCACCCTCCACCAACTTTACCCATTCCACCATAAGTGTCAACAACTATTTTTCTACCAACACATCCACTATCGCTAAAACTACCCCAAATAGTGAATCTTCCGCTAGGATTAATTATTGTTTTGTAGTTGACGTTTTTAGGGTATCCACAACTTGCAACAACCGGTTCAATTACATATTGAGTAATTTTTTCTCTGATCTCTTCATTAGTTACCTCTTCTGAATGAGAAACAGACACAACAACTGTGTGTACATTTATTGGTCTATCATTCTCATACTCAATTGTAACTTGAGCTTTTGCATCTGCAAAAAACTCATTTGCATTGTTTTTTCTAAAATTCTCATATGCTTGCATAAGTTTATGCGCCATAATAATTGGAAGAGGCATAAATTCTGGGGTTTCATTTGTTGCATAACCAAACATCATTCCTTGATCATTCGCTTTTAGTTCATCTGCAACAACGGCTTGATTTATATCTGGAGATTGTTCTGAAATTATTTTAACAAACTTAAAATCATTCTTATAACCAATATCCTTCAAAACACTCGTTGCAACTTTTTCATAATCTATTTTAGCATTTGTTGTTTGTTCACCATAAATCATTAATGTGTCATTCTTAATAGCGCATTCAACAGCCATTTGTGAATTGGAATCTTGTTTTAACGCTTCATCTAAAAAACTATCTGCAATAACATCACAGGTTTTATCTGGATGCCCAATATTAACGCTTTCACTTGTGTATAACATGTTTTTTCCTACTTTTTATTTTTTACTATAAAATTATATGCATCTTTACACATCTCATTTATATCATATTTTGCACGCCAATTTAGTTCTTTTTGTGCTTTTGATGGATTTGTGTAAATTGCTTCACTATCACCTTCTCGTCTAGACGTAAATTTATAATTCAGCTTAACACCATTTTGTTCAGAAAAAGCATTAACCAATTCTAAAACACTTGTGCCTTTTCCTGTACCAATATTATAAATATTTAATCCGCCAACCTTCAATATATGTTCAATAGCACACATATGAGCATTTGCCAAATCTAAAACATGAATATAATCTCTTATACCCGTTCCGTCTATCGTGTTGTAATCATTTCCAAATATATTTAAATGCTCATATTCTCCACTTGCAACTTTTAAAATATATGGCATTATATTATTTGGAATATCATTAGGATCTTCACCTATTAAACCTGATTTGTGAGCTCCAATAGGATTAAAATACCTAAGTATTGTTGCGTTAAACTTTGGATTAGCTCTTACAACATCACATATTATTTCCTCTATAAAATACTTCGTTCTTCCATATGGATTAATAACTGAAACATTTTCCTCTTCACTTATAGGCAAGTTTTTGCAATCACCATAAACACATGCACTTGAACTAAATATTAAGTTCATAACATTATATTTCAGCATGCATTTTAATAAGTTAACCGTTCCAGAAACATTATTTTCATAATATGCCAACGGCTTTGAAACACTTTCTCCAACTGCCTTTAATCCAGCCAAATGAACAACTGCATCAAATTTAGTTCTAGAAAAATATTCGTTTAAAGCATTAAAATCTTTTATATCAATATTTTCAAATTTAGGTGCTTTTCCTGTTATAAGTTCAATTTTATTAACCACTTCTTTTTTACTATTACTCAAATTATCAATAATATAAACTTCATAGGAGTTTTCTAACAATTCAACTGCAATATGCGAACCAATAAACCCAGTTCCGCCAGTTAACAAAATCTTTTTCATATTATCACCTCTTTGATATTATAGTATCTTTTAAATTATTCTCA
>JAZUCB010000220.1:0-1964 GCA_045638985.1 Clostridia bacterium | reverse complement strand
TTATAATTTATGAAAACGCTTTTAATTGCTTTAATAATTATTTTAATAGTAATTGCAATTATAATCATTAGTGTTTTAATTGCAAAAAAACTCAAATTCAAATATTTAAATAAGTTAATTCATAACTCCTCAATCGAAGATGTTGATGCATTAACTGGCTACGATTTTGAATTGTTTATTTCAGCGCTTTTAACCTCATTGAATATTAAAAACCAACTAACAAAAAAAAGTGGCGATAAAGGCGTTGATATTATTGCATATTATAAAAATTCCTCAATTGCAATTCAAGCAAAATTATATTTTAACCATAAAGTTGGCTCAAAAGCAATACAAGAAATCTTCACTGCAAAAAACTATTATAATCATGATTTTGGAGTTGTTGTAACCAATAGTTTTTTCACCCCTCAAGCAATTGAACTTTCTAAAAATTTAAATGTAATTCTAATTGATAGGCACTTATTAAATAATTTACTAAAAAACCAAAATGCATACTCATTTATTAAGTTATTTTCAATTTTCTAACCTCAATTTTATTTTAATTAATAGGCAAACTTTAAAAGTTTACACTATTAATAGTTAAATATAAAAACTCTATAAAACAAAATCTTAAAAGGATTAAATAATGGAAAGAACTTTAAAAATAGATCTTCACATCCACTCAAACTGCTCAGATGGAGCATTCTCACCTAAAGAAATAATTGATATTGCTAAATCTAACAGAACATCAATTATTGCCATCGCCGACCATGACACTACTCTTGCCTACACACCTGAATTATTTGATTACGCTAAACAAAATAATATTCAATTAATTCCTGCCGTTGAAATGTCAACAAAGTTTTTTGGCGTTGGAATCCATGTTTTAGGTTATAATTTCGATTTAAATAACCAAGCATTAATAAATTGCTTGTCAATGCTAAAAAATGCAAGGCTTAACTATTTAATGGAAGTTTCAAAAGCATTAGAATCGTTGGGTTATGTTTTAAACACAAACCAATTAAAAGAACTTCCAACAGTAACTAAAGCCCATATTGCGAAAGATATTGTTGAAAATGAAGCAAATAACTCTCTTCTATTAAAAACATTCAACCACATTCCATCAATGGGTGAATTTATTGAAACTATAATGAACGAAGGTTGCCCTGCTCATGTCGAAAAGTTTAGCATTTCGCCAATTGAAGCAAGCAAAATTATTCATCAAGCTGGTGGAAAAGTTGTTTTAGCTCATCCAGTTGCTTATATGCATGAAGACAACTTTCCAGTTGAAAAAATTAAAACTTTACTTGATGAAATGAACGCCGATGGTATTGAAGCTAATTATATTTATGTTAACGTAACTAACAACATTATAAACGAATCAAAATTCTGGAATAATTTTGCAAAAGAAAATAACCTAATTGCAACTATCGGCTCAGACTTTCATAATTTTGATGGTGTTCGCCCAGAAATAGGATTTTCAAATATGAATTTTGCTCTAACAGAAAGCGAAATTCAAAGCATTCTAAAATTTCTAACAAACTATTAAAAAAATTTAAATTTATGCTTTTCACAACGGGTAAAAAATGGAACACTATGTTCCATTTTTTTACTTAATTTATAAAATTTAAATTTTGTAAGAAAACATAACTCTTATTCACTCTTTAAAGTTTGCTTTTTCACAACAATTTCCCAAACTATTTTTGACTTTTTATCCCTTAACATTTGTGCTTCGAATGCTTTAACTTCGCCAAGATTAGAAAAGTATTTATCAATCTCCTGCTTGTCAAAAAATCTTTTATTATAACCCTTCACAAAGTAAAAATAATCTTCAAGTTTTTCACCTTGTCCTGCCCCATGATTAAAATCTTGCATAGAGTTCACTCTTGCAATTAAAATTCCATTGCTAGTTAAAATTCTACTAATTTCTTTAATTATATCTTTTGTTGTTTGCCCATCAAAATAATGCAAACTTAAATCAGCAATTA
>JAZUCB010000219.1:0-1984 GCA_045638985.1 Clostridia bacterium | reverse complement strand
TTTTATTAATATTATTAACAATATGCAATTCAACATCACAAACCAATGCTGGATTAAACATTGAAGAAATAGTTAATGTTACCTTGCCTTCTCTAACAGCTTTAATAAAGGTTTCTCCACCGCTTGATACTATTTCAACGTTTGAATTACTTGGTTTAATTTGAAGTTTTGTATTTTGCAAGAATCTTGGAATAACATTAAATTTATACAATTCTGTTATGTTATACAAATTCTTGCTTTCAATTTCTTTTTCTGCTTGTTTTGTGTAAACAAGTTCTCTATTACTTATAATTCCATCAGCATTTAAATCAAATGCATTATTTAAATATTCAACTTTAGTAAATGAATTATCTGAATTTAATAAGCTAACATTATCATAATTTATTTTGTTTAATTGCAAAACAATTAAATTATCAACTGCTTCTTCTTTAGTTTCACCTGCATTATTAACTAAAGCTTTAACATTTTCAGCTGACTCATTCGTTTCAACATCTAAATAAACTGGAGGCAAATCAACAATTAAATTAATTTTTCCATTTTTAATTGGATTAGCATCAATTGGAATATAAATTGTTTTATCAACACCTGATTCTTTATAATTAAACACATACCAATTTTGAGCATCAAAATAATTAAAATATGAAATTTTAATAGATTCTCCAGCTACGGCAACAGAATAATCTAAATTTGCATTTGAAGGAATTGATGTTGTGGCAATAAGATTTGTTCCTTCATATGCATATATGTTCTTTCCATCATATTTAAAAGTTTTACCAGCCTTTGATTTTTCTAATGGACTATCTTTTAAACCATTTTCATATGCAAATAACTCTCCAGCATTTAAAGTTACATAATCAATATGATCCTTATGAACTTTTTTCACTTCATCTGCTGAAGTGTTTAGAGTGTATTCACTTCCATTAACTTTAATCTGTACATATGTGTATGAGGCACAAGTATTATAATCAGAAGGATTATTTCCAACTAACACTTGAGTTTCATCTTCATCACTTGTTGAAATGTTAATTTTAACGTACAAACTATTTAATGCACTAATATTTTCATCAGCTACTCCAACCAATCCACCAGCGAATTGATTTTCTTCATCACCAATTAAAACAATATCTCCAAAATATAACCCATCTTTATTTTCAAAACTAAAACGAGAGTCAACTTCACTTAATTCTTGAGTTATATAAGAATAAACAGATAAATAATCATATGAAATACCATTGCTAGATTGCCCAACCATTCCGCCAATATTAGTCCAACCTATAAGGCTTGAATTATATATTGAATAACTTTCATTTGAAATTATAAATTGAACTTTTGTTGATTTTATTGATGCTGTGTTTAAACTTCCTGCAACACCACCAATATTTGATTTTGCAAAAATAAATGGGCTAACAACATTATTATCAAATTCAATATTTTTTGCCGAACCAACAACACCACCAATATTGTTGCAGTTTTCCGCAATAATATATGTTCTAACTGTTTGATTGGTTATTGTTCCTGCATTCACATAACCGATCATTCCACCAATTGCAGTGTTAACAGTTGTTCCTGAAACATTTAAAATAGATATAAAAGATTGAACATGATAATTATTTAATTCATAAGAAACATTTGAAATGCTATCTTCAGCTGAAACAACCGAATCAGTTGCGTAACCAATCATTCCACCAATATTTAATAGTGGGGCTGGTAAATATTCATTCACTTCAACTTGAATAGACATTTTAATAAAGGTTTCATTGATCGAGTCTTCAATAGATGAACCAAACACACCACCAACATAAATAATATCATTAGAACCTGTAACTTTAAGAGCAATACCCTTTTCAGCTGATGGATTTTTAAGTTTATTAACCGTTTCACCACTTAAAGCCCCAAATATTCCATCATCAACTAAGCAATTAGTTACTGTTGAATTTTGCGATTTAGCAGCAATTGCTCCCAAATAAATATTATCGTATGAAAT
>JAZUCB010000218.1:0-1876 GCA_045638985.1 Clostridia bacterium | reverse complement strand
TCAATAACAACGCTTGCAGGTTTAATTATAGTTTGTTGATGGTAGTTAATTTAGTTCAGGATTTATTTGATACTGTTAAAAATTTATTTATATTTTAAAAATGAGTGAACTTTTAAAAATTGTTGCAATTGCATTAATAACAGTTTTCGCTTATATGCTAGTTAAGCATGTGAAACCAGAAATTGCCGTTATTATTGCATTGGTAGGTAGCATAATTATCATTTCTTTGACAGTTACGAGCTTAAAAACTGTCATAACCTCTTTTTATGGCATTTTTAAAACTACTGGAGTTGACACAGTTTTGTTAACACCTCTATTAAAAATTATTGCAATTGGTTATGTTGCGGAGTTTGGTGCAAATGTTTGCGTTGATGCTGGGGCAAGCAGTATTGCAGATAAGATATTATTTTCAGCAAAAGTTATTATTTTAATGCTTTCACTTCCAATTATTACAGAAGTTATTGATATGGTGGTGGCGTTGCTATGATTAAATTGAGATATAATGAAATTTATAACGAAAAAAAGAAAAATGCAATACTAGTCCTTTTGCTTTGCGTGTTAATTGCTTTGTTTTCTATTTTTTTGCCACTTAAAACTTATGGAGAAATTGTAAATAGTAAGCAAATTGAACAAGAATTGAATAACAACGTTATAAGTGAACTTGATAAAATTGATTTTACTGAATTAAATAAAGTGGTTGATGAATTTAATGCAAAAAAATCCAATATTTTTGCTCTGGATAACATTAAGGCAAAAGTTTATTCAATAATTTCAGGCGAAAATGCATTGAAATATGAAAATGTTTTTGCAAGTGTATTTTCAAATTTAGTTGAAATGGTGTTAAAATATTTACCTTTGTTGTCAGTAATCATTGCAATAGGTGTAATAAGTAATTTATTAAATGGTGTTAAAAGCAAATTTAATGAAAATTCAACAAGCGATTTAATTAGTTTGGTATGCTTTTTAACTGTGGCTGTTATAATAATTGGCATAATACGTAATTTAGCTGAAAACACAGGTCAGTCAATAAATGGAATGGTTAATCAGATGAATTTGGTGTTCCCAATATTATTGTCATTAATGATTGGGTTAGGAAGTACTGCAAGTGTTGGAGTTTTTCAACCTATTGTTGCAATTATGTCAACATATGTTGCCGATTTCTTTAATTATTTTATTGTTCCACTTTTTATGTTAAGTTTTGTTTTTTCAATAATCTCAAACATTTCAAGCAACATTAAGCTAGATAAATTTAGTTTATTTATATCTAGTTTATTTAAGTGGAGTGTTGGTTTGATTTTTACTTTATTTTTTGCGGTGTTTAGTATTCAAGGAATTTCGGCAGGTAGTTTTGATAGCATTGGAATAAGAACAACAAAATACACAATTAAAAGCTATGTTCCTGTTATGGGGGGGTATTTATCAGATGGGATGGATTTAATTCTTTCAAGCAGCGTTTTAATTAAAAATTCAATAGGGTTAGTAGGGATTTTAATTATAATTTCAACAATAATTTCGCCAATTTTGGAAATTGTTGTTTGCAGTTTAATACTTAAACTGGTTTCTGCAATTTTACAACCACTTGGCAACAATAGAACTTCATCATTTTTAGGATCTGTGTCAAAAAGTATTACAATGCTTTCAACAAGTATTATTGCAATAGGATTTATGTATATACTTTCAATGGGCATGCTAATGTCAGCAAGCAATATGGTGGTGTGATATGTCAGGCTATGTTTTAAGTATTTTAGGTATAGTTTTGCTTGGCGTTATAATTGACGTTATTATTCCATTTGGAAATATAAGCAAGTACATAAAAAGTGTGTTTTCCATTTTTGTGGTGGCGGTGATCATTAGTCCGGTTGTTAACTTTTTATCT
>JAZUCB010000217.1:0-2298 GCA_045638985.1 Clostridia bacterium | reverse complement strand
AATTAAATGTTATATGTTTGGCATTTTAAGTTTTGAAAACTATAAATAAAGTTTTCATTGAATTTTTTTTGTTTAAAGGAAAGAGCATATGGAAAATAATAATGAACACATTTTAGCAAAAAGCGTTAAATATGATGAGGCTGATATTCAAGTTCTTGAAGGTTTAGAGCCTGTTAGAAAACGACCTGGAATGTATATTGGAAGCACCGATATTAGGGGTTTACATCATTTAATAACAGAAATCGTTGATAATAGTATTGATGAAGCATTGGCTGGTTATTGTTCTATTATTAATGTTGTTTTAAATAAAGATGGAAGTTGCTCTGTTTATGATAATGGTAGAGGTATTCCTTGCGGAATTCACCCTGTTGAAAAAAAGAGTTGTGTTGAGTTAGTTTTAACAAAACTTCATGCTGGTGGAAAGTTCGGTGGAGAAGGGTATAAAATTTCTGGCGGACTTCATGGTGTTGGTTTAAGTTGTGTTAATGCGTTATCTAAGTGGTTAGAAGTAACTGTTTATCAAAATGGAAAAGAACATAATCAATTATTCAAAAGAGGTATTCCTCAACATGAATTAAGAGAAGTTGCTGATTGCGCTGATAGAACAGGAACAACAGTAACATTTATGCCAGATGCAGAAATTTTTGAAACCTTAGATTTTGACTATGATGAATTAAAATCAAGGTTTAGAGAAATTGCTTTCTTAAATAAAGGTTTAACGTTAACAATTGAAGATAAGCGTGGAGAAGAACCTAAAAAAGAAGAATATAGGTTTGATGGTGGTATTGTTGAATTTGTTGAATATCTAAATAGAGATAAAGAGAAATTATTACCTGCACCAGTTTATGTTAATGTTGTTAATAGTACTAATGAAGTTGAAGTTGCTTTCCAATTTAATACTGGATATAACGAGATTATTAATAGTTATGCTAATAACATAAACACTGAAGAAGGTGGAACTCACTTAGTTGGTTTTAAAAATGCATTGACTAAAATAATTAACGATTATGGTAAAGCCAATAGAATATTAAAAGAAAGTGAAAAGCTTTCTGGTGAAGATGTTAGAGAAGGTATAACAGCTATTGTTAGTGTTAAATTAACAGATCCTCAATTTGAAGGCCAAACTAAAACAAAGTTAGGTAATTCAGAAATGCGTAAAATTGTTGAAGATGCAATGCAACAAAAATTTGGCGATTTTATGGAAGAAAACCCTTCTGTTGCTAAAGACTTAGTTTTGAAATGTATCACTGCAAAACGCGCAAGAGATGCTGCTAGAAATGCTAGAGATTTAACAAGAAGAAAAGGTATTTTAGAAAACACCACCCTACCTGGTAAACTTGCAGATTGCACTTGTAAAGATAGAAGTTTAAGCGAAATATATCTTGTTGAGGGTGATAGTGCTGGTGGAACTGCAAAACAAGGCAGAGATAGAAAATTTCAAGCTATATTACCACTTAGAGGTAAAATATTAAACGTTGAAAAAGCAACGTTGCATAAAGTTTTGGAAAATGGTGTTATAAAAGATATGATAACTGCATTTGGTTGTGGAGTTAGTTCTGAGTTTAATGAAGATAAATTGCGTTATGATAAAATTATTTGTATGACTGATGCCGATGTTGACGGGAGTCATATTAGAATATTGCTTATAACATTCTTCTTTAGATTTATGCAACCTTTAATTGAAAATGGTCATATTTATATTGCTCAACCACCTCTTTATAAAATTCAACACGGTAAAGAAGTGTATTACGCTTATTCAGATGAAGAATTAAATAAAAAGTTAGATGAAATGGGAAGACCAAAAGTTAATTTGCAAAGATATAAAGGTTTGGGTGAAATGACTGCTGAGCAGTTATGGGAAACAACAATGAATCCTGAGAACAGGGTTTTACTTAAAGTTTCAATGGATGATGCGATTGAAGCTGATGAAATTGTATCAAGGTTAATGGGAGAAGATCCTGAACTTAGAAGACAATTTATTGAAGCTAATGCAACTCTAGTTAAAGATTTAGATATTTAAAATAAACTTCTATAAAGGAAATGTGTATGGATAAACAAGAAGTTGATGAGATTTTTTCAAAAATAGATAATAGTAAGGTTTTGGAAGTTAAAGTTAAAGATGAGATTGAAAAGTCTTTTATTGCTTATGCGATGGCTGTTAACGTTTCAAGAGCAATTCCTGATGTTAGAGATGGTTTAAAGCCTGTTCATAGAAGAATTATATATGCAATGGGTGAATTAAATTTGTTTAATGATAAACCATTTAAAAAATGCGCACGTATTGTGGGTGATGTTATG
>JAZUCB010000216.1:0-9790 GCA_045638985.1 Clostridia bacterium | reverse complement strand
CATTAACAGCTTATTCTGATTATATTATTCTTTCAGAAAATGATTCAGAACAAACAAAAATAGTTTCAGTTGATAGCAATAATATTATTAGAGTTATTAGTCAAAATGGCCAAACTCAAGTTAATCCAACTCAAAAACTTTTATTTGATGGAAAAGATAAAGAAGTTAATTTAATTGCTGTTTCAGAAGAGGTTGTTTATTTCACAATTGATAGCAAGTTGTGCACAATTAATATGTATGATGAAAATCAAGAACAAAACAACATTTTAAATTCAAGTAAAACATATAAAGTTGATGTTGAGAACTTGATCTCAGTTATTGATAATAAAGTGTTTATTTTGGCACAATATACTCCTGCTAGTTCTTCAGATTCAAGCACTGGAAATTATTATTTAAATGTTATTACAACAACTTTGGATGAATCTGAATCTTCTCAATTCTTAGGTAAATTTGTTAAAAATGAAATGCCTGCAAACCCTAATGATGATTTAGAAGAAGACGCTGAACCTGTTTTACCATGGGTTAAATAATAAAAATAGTTGAGAAATTCTCAACTATTTTTTTTGAAAAAGAGTAACACAAAATGTTACTCTTTAATTTTTATGAATAAGTTTTTATTAATTTTTGCCATTCTTTTTGATCTTCAGCGTTTGGTGTGAAGTTTTCTGGAGTTGCAACTAAATTTATAACTTGGCTCTTTTTCGCTTTTAAGTTTGCCAAATATTCATTAGCTCCATTTAATATATATAAATTATTTTTGAATGGGAAAGCTGAAATGTTTGATATTGTTTTGTTTTTATTTAATTTAGTTGCTAATTTTTCAATTTTGTTTGAATTAATTACTTGAGTTGACGTTGCTAATCCTAAATTCTGATTGTTTTTTGCCAAATTAACAACTGCTTCACATTGTTCAATAGTTAAATTTAAATCATTATTAAATATAACGTAATCATAAAATTTAACTTTTGATTGTTCTGATTTATATAATTTTAATCTACTTTTAATTTGTTGGGCGGAATAATTTCTTTCAATTAAGCGTTGTTTTAAAACTTTTTTAGTGTTTGTTAAGAAAACACTTTTAATCTTAAGTGAGTCTTTGAAAATATCCTTGCAATTTAAAACACCTTTAACAGAAAGATCTTTTAAAATAACCTTATCAGTTTTGCTTAAAGTGTTAATTTCTTCTTTGCTTATTCCGTAGTAATTATCATTGAACTTATCATACTCTAAAATTTTATTTTCATCGATTAAACGTTCAAACTCTTCTTTTGATACATAGTGATATCTGCCAGATTTTGGATCGTCAGATCTTCTTGGGCGAGATGTGTGAGAGTTAAGGAAAACAAAATCTTCATTTCTTTTTATTAATTCATCTATAACTGTGTTTTTTCCTGCACCAGCAGTTCCTGAAAAAAATACAAATAAACTTTTACTCATAATTTATCCTCGAAAATTTCTTATTAATATTATATTGTATATGTGTATTTTTTTCAAATTAAAATGGCGGATTTTGTTAAGTTTTCTAATTATATAGAGTGTTGCGCCAATTGTTATATGCCTCATTAAAATTTTCTTCATATGAATTGGCTTTTTCAGCTTTAAATTTTTTTAATTCATCATTAAATTCAGACCGTTTTTTATTATTTAATGCATAAATATGGTTTTCAAAATGTTTTCTATTTAAATCAACAAGTTTAGTTTTGTTTGCTAATTGTTCTACTGTGTGAGCCTCAGGACTGTAGTTGATTGAATTGTGGATTTCAATAAGTTTATCAATAAGTTTTGTTTCGCTAAATTTATTTAATTGTTCAGGAGTAAACTTATTATCTTTTTCTACAATTGCATTTATTAGCATTAGCTTGTTTGCTGACGCTATATTTTTATCTTGAGCTTCTGAAATTAAATCTATGTCGTTTTCGCTTTCAACAACAACCGCTTTAATGTTATTTTGCTTAAAATAATTGTTTATTGTTTTGTATACTTTGTTTTCTAGAGAATGTGTCAAGCCAGATATAGTTGTTATTCTAACAGCATTTTCATCGCTTGTGACGTTTATATAATTAGTTTGTGCACATAATTGAATAAATTTCAAGCATGCTTCTTCAATATTTAAGCCTTTAAACTCTTCTTGACAAACAACAATCTTAGCTTCTTCATTTATTGGAACATATGATAACACAGTGTTATGAGAGTCTGTGATAAATTCAATTTTAGGATTCACTTCTATTCTAACGTAATGATTATTGTGAGCTTTTACCCCTTTTAACCCAATAAAAATCCCAACTCCAACAACTAAAATTAAAATAGAAACAATTGTTAAAATTTCTTTACTTTTTTTCATTTATATCTCCTAATTATATTTTGGATTTGTTTTATGAATTTATGCCAAATTAACCAATTTTAATTTGTATTAATTCATGATTGTGGTATATTGATAGAAATAGGATAAAATCTAAAAGGTGAAATATGACTAGTGAACAGAGAAAAGAAATAATTCAAAAATTAATTGAATCAGGGACTATTAAATTTAAAGGAAAGGATAAAGTTAAAGCTCTTGTTGCAAACAAGCAAAACAAGGTGCAAGTTAATAACTTGCAAGAAAATAAGCCAAAAGTTGAAGAAGTGGCAGAGCAAGAACCAGTTCAAGCAGAACAAGATGCGGCTCTTGAATTCTTAGAGATGGAGCCTAGTGAAGGAAAAACATCAGAAGAGGTTTTGAGTGAAGCAAGAGCTAAAGCTAAAGAAAGATTAACAAGCAATGAACCTATTTATGATCAAAGAGTTATTTCAGGTTTATATCATATTGTTAGAAGTGAGCCGGGAGCTTTTGTTGATGTTGTTAAAGGAAGAATTGATTCAACAGTTGAAGCTATAAGAAATAGCAAAGGTGAGCCATTTGGTAAAGAACAACTAGATAGTTTAAACACAACACTAAAATTTATAACTTTAGCAACAGAAGTTGATAGGTTTGATGCATCTGCAACAGCAATAAGTAAGAATGTTGATGCTGAAAAGGCTCATAAGGAAATGGTTTCTATTAAGGAATGTTTAGAGGATTTAGCTGTTGAGTGTTCTAGAATGGGTAACACTGAGCAAGTAAAAGAATTTAAGTCGGCTATAACTGATGGCAATGTTGTTTTAACAACTGTTGAGAGCATTATTGAAGAACAAGGCATAAATGAAGAATCCTTAAATAAAATAGTTGAGATAATGGAAGATGCAGGATCTAGTGATATTGATAAAATAAAAGACATGGTTAACGATGCTGTTAGCAATGGCCAGATAACAGGAGAGGTTGGAGAAACATTAGACGAAGTGAGAGAATTTAATGAACATCCATCATTTACAGATGTTGCACAGGATATTGTTGAACCCGCTGTTGAAGTTGGAACAGCAGTTGCAGCAACAGCAGCGGCTGGGGTTGCTTTAGAAGGTGCTGCAGCTGTTGCAGGAGTTGTTGGTGGTGCTATTGGAACATCTGTTGCAATAGCTGGTGCATTAGTTGCAGCAGATGCAATGTATCCAATTGTGTCTGAAGTTATAAATGAAATAGAGCAAGTTATGGGAATTGAACCGCCGGTTTTGGAGATGGCTACTCCTATTGATAATGGAAATGGTCAAAATTAGGTGCTGTTTATTAATGGAGCTAGTAAAAAATGATGGGTTTTAAAAAAAAGACTAATAGCGAAGCGATTTTAGGCTATTTTAAAGAAAAATCAAAAAAGAAAAAATTAAAAAAAGAAGAAATTAATAATCACAAACAAAGCATTGAAGATGCTAATCGTAACTTATTAAGGGCGCAGGCTAGAAAAGAAAAAAAATTAAGAAGAAAGAAAACAATTTCTGAAATAAAACCTCATGTGCATAGAAATAATATTGTTAAAAACCAATTAATAAGTAAATTTAAGGCTAGTAAACCAAAGAGCGTTTTGCAAAGTTCTGTGCAAAAAGAAAAAAGTAAGAGAAAAAAGCCCGTTAAATTATCAGAGCGCCAAAAAATTGATAAAACGGCTAGATTAATTCATAAGTCTGTTATATATGATCCTCGTGATTTATCAAGAGAATTTGCAAAACTTGGTGATAATCCTGAATTAATTAATAAAGTTATAACCGAGCGAACAAAAAAAACCATTGATAAATTGCGTGCAAATAGGAGTAGTGTGTCAACTGGTTTTGATAGAATGAAGTTGTACACAGATTTGAGCATTATTGAATTGGCTATTCAAAGAGGGTTTAGGCCAAAGTTCTTAAGAATTGATAAAGAACTAGAAAAAAATGTTGCGCACGATAACTATATTTCCTTAACAGAGTGTTTGCATGAAATTGCTTTTTATTATGGAAAGCAAAAAAAGTTTAAGGAAATTGATAAAATAGATAGAGTTGATTTAAAAGATATTGATGGTTACGTTTTGGCGAAATTAAGAAATCCATTGCAACATATTGATGAGGTTTGTGAGAAGATTGAACCAGAAAAAAGCAACGAAGTTGTTATGGAATTAGAGAGGAAGTTTAATGGCAGAAGTTCTTGATGGAAAAAAATTATCAAAAATAATTGAAGAAGAATTAAAAGATAAGGTTAAAAAAGTTAAGAGTGTGTTGCGTTGGACACCTAAACTTGCAACTATTTTAGTTGGCAATAACCCAGCATCTCAAACATATGTTAGAATGAAAGTAAAGGCATGCGAAAGAGTTGGATTAAAATCTGAACAATATATTTTAGATGAAAATTCAACAACTGAAGATGTTTTAAATTTAATTAACAAATTAAATAAAAGCAAAAAGGTTTGTGGAATTCTTCTGCAACACCCAGTGCCAAGGCAAGTTGATGAGGAATTGTGTTTTAGAAGTATCGCTTTAGAAAAGGACGTTGATGGTGTTAACCCTAGTTCTTTTGGAAGTGTTTCATGCACGAAAAACGGGTTTGCATGTGCAACTGCGCTTGGAATGATTAAGTTATTAGAGCATTATAAAATTAATGTTGAGGGGAAAAATGCTGTTGTGGTTGGAAGAAGCAATATTGTTGGAAAACCAATGGCAATGCTTTTACTTAATAAAAATGCAACAGTTACTATTTGTCATTCAAAAACGCAAAATTTAGATAAAATTTTGAAAAAAGCCGATATTGTTGTTGGTGCAGTTGGCAAGCCTAACTTTATTAAGGCTGAGTGGTTGAAAAAAGGCGTGGTTCTTTTAGATGCTGGTTATAATCCTGGAAATATTGGGGATATTGACATGGAAAATGCAAAGTTAAAAGCAAAGGCATACACCCCAGTTCCTGGTGGTGTTGGCCCTATGACCATTGCAACACTTATGTGGCAAACTGTTGAAAGTGCCATGAAATTGGCGGAAGAAAAGTGCAATAAATAACTTAAAAAATCCCAAATTATGAACCTCATATTTGGGATTTAATTTTGTTATTAAATGATTTATTGGAGAAAAATATGAAAATTGAAAGAATAATTTATGGGGAATATAAAGCTAACTCATATTTAGTGTATGAGAATGATGAGGCGATTTTAATAGATGCCAGTTTGCCAGTGGAAAAATTGGAAGAATGTTTAGAAAAAAATAAAGCCAACTTAAAAGGGGTGTTTTTAACTCATGCACATTTTGATCATATATTAAATTTAAAACAAATTCTTAATAAGTTTAACATTCAAGTTTATGCTCATAGCAAAGCAATAATTAATATGCAGGATCAACATAAAAATATGAGTGATATAACGAGTGAGCCATTTGCTATTGAGGTTGATGAAAGTTTTGTTAGTTTATTTGATGGTGATAAAATTAAATGCTTATCAAATAATGAAGTTGAGTGTTTTGAAACTGTTGGCCATTGTGAAAGTTCAATGTGTTTTAGGATTGGGGATATATTATTTACTGGGGACACTTTGTTTTATGGAACATGCGGAAGATGCGATCTTTGGGATTCAAGTGTTGATGAAATGAAAAAATCATTATTAAAAATCAAAGAAATTTCAAATGTTTCAACATATTATCCTGGGCACGGTTATTCAATGAATAAAGAGAATGCAATTAAAACAATTGAATATTGTGTTGCAAGTTTATTAAATTAATTTTATTTTTAATTAGCTATTGAAATGGGATTTTTTCAATGATATAATAATATTAGTTTATTAAGTTGGAGTTATTGAAAAAGTGAGTAAAGATTCAAGAAAAAAATCTAAATCTAAAACAAAGGCTCAAGTTAAGTTAGAAAATGAAAAAATTTTAATGAGAGAAATAAATGCTTATTTGGCTGAATTAGATTCTGGCAAGGACGACTTTAATAAAGGTCATAGAACTTTTAGAGAAATGGAAAGAATAAAAGTTAGAATTGATCATATGGGTAAGTTTATTCTTGAGGGTAATAAATACACCAAAAGAGAATTGGGGTTTGACCATAAAAAACATTATGGTGTTCCTGAAGGGTTCTCTAAAGTTAGAATTCCACAAGGTTTAAAGGGGCCAGATAACGATACTCAAGTTTTGCCTATGCTTTATTCAGATGAGTTTGTTGAAGAGCTGTTAGCAATTCCTAAATTTAAGTTATGGGATACTGAAAAAGATAGAGGAATTCCTAGCTATGTTAAGAAAAAATTTGAAGATGGAACAACTTTTCATATTTTTGAAACATATTGTGCTGGGGTCCATGGTGATCAAGTTGTTTTATTTAAAGAAGAAGTTATTTACCCAACTAAAAAGAATGCAAATGGAGATGTTGAGGAATTTAAAGATTATGGTAGTTATGAATTGAAAGCCATAATTGGAGGAAAACATAATGGGGTTTTGGATATAATTAGATATGACCATAACTCTGGCTCTCACGGAAATGCGTTTAAAAATGGATATATTGAGCAAGATAACTTTCCGATTTATGGTTCTCATGTTCATTATCATGAGAGTGGGTATAATGTTATTTTCCCAAACAAGATAGATTCTTCTGATGCGTGGCAGGTTGACACTTCAGATTTAACCTTCTTTCAAGGCGTTGTGGCTATAAGAAATGCAAGTAATCAAGTTTTGTGTGACCCGATTATGGTTGATAAAGATGCTGCAGTTCAGCAAGTTTTAAAACCTATTGCTCCAAAAGTTTATGAGGCTAATGAAAAATATGGCGTTGCCTCATTGACGGGCTCTTTTATTGATAGGTTTGATGATGCACTAGATTTAATAAGAGATAATAAGGAAAAATTCGATGAGCTTGGGCCTAAGCCTATAATTAGAGGAGAAGAAGAGGCTATTAATGTTATTAATGAGGTTATGGGGGATTAATGGAAAAAATAATTGAAGAAGTTTTAAATGTTTTTAAAGAAAATTTAAAGGCCGTTAAATATGCTGAGAACAGATATATTTTAACAATGCCATTTTTCTATAATAGTGGAAATCCGATAACGGTTTGCGTTGTTATAAATTCGCAAGATGATTATATTCTAACCGATATGAGAGATACATTTGCAAATTTGCCTGAAGATAAAAGTGCTGAGTTTATTAAAGCAAAGGCTCAAAAAATATTAGATAAATACGATATTAATGAATGCGATAATGAAATATGTATAAGGTGCAACAAAGCAAATTTGCTTGCCGTTTTTAATAGATTCATTCATTGTATTATTTTAATAGATAATTTAATTGGTTAATAAAAAATGCTATACAATTTGGTATAGCATTTTTTTTATATTAACTTGTTTTTAATAGCATGGGCTAATGTTATGCAATAAACTTCTTTTGCTTTAGCTTTATGCAAAGCCTCTGCGCAAGAGCTTAAAGTTGCACCGGTTGTGTAAACATCATCAACGAGTAAAATAACTTTGTTTTTAACTGCAGTTTTATCAACAACTTCAAAAGCATCTTTCACGTTTTCTGTTCTCTCAAAGGTTGAAAGTAAAGATTGTTTTGATGTATTTTTCTTTCTTATAATGCAATTATTTACAAGAGGGAGTTTCATTTTTTCTGCAAATGGGATTGCTAAGAGTTCGGCTTGATTGAAGCCTCGTTCTTTTAATCTTGATTTGTGCAGAGGAACAGGAATAATAACATCTGGAATTATGTTTTCTTCAACACATTTTTGCACCATGAAATTTGAAAAAGCGTTACCTATATATTTTGCTTTATTAAATTTAAAATTAATAATCAAATTGGAAATTGGTTCAGTATATTCAAAACAACTTATGTTTTTCTTAAAATCGTGGTGAGTGTTTTTACAATTTATGCAGTAGTTAGACTGAATGTTAATAGGCTCGCCACATCTCAAGCAAACTTTTCCATTTATATAGGGTAATTCTTTTAAACAAGTTTCACAGAAATCACAACCATTATAATCTATTTCTTTTTCGCACAATAAACAAGAATAGTGTTCAGGGTAAATTGCTTGCTTTAAAATCTTTAATAATTTCATAACACTCCTTAAACTAATGCAAGATTTTCGTTTTGCAATAGTTCTTTAAGCATTGTGTAACGTGTTTGGGTATGGTTGTTAGAAACCATTCTTCTAACACACATTTTTGTTCCGATTATAACAACCATTTTTTTTGCACGAGTTACTGCTGTGTAAAGAAGGTTTCTTGTTAGAAGCATTGGTGGGCCAGAAAGTAGCGGCAACACAACAACATCAAATTCGCTTCCTTGGCTTTTATGAATTGTTATGGCATAGCTTAAAGTAAGTTCATTTAAATCGGACTTTAAATAGCTAACCCTACGTCCATCTTCAAATTCAACAACAACTTCACCGGTGTTTATGTCGATTAGGTCTATAACGCCAATATCACCGTTAAAAACACCTGTACCTTGTTCTTTATAGCCTTTGTTCCAAGTTCTTTCATAGTTATTTGAAATTTGCATAACTCTATCGCCAACTCTATAAATATATTTATCATAAACCAATTCAGTTTTCTTAAGTGAAGGTGGGTTAAGTTTATCTTGCAAACTTTTATTCATGTTATCAATTCCACAAACGCCTGCTTTCATTGGTGCCAAAACTTGAATTTTGCTATTATCAGTTTTTAAAAAATTAGATATTCTTGAAGTGCACATTTCAATAACACTTTTTAAAACGCTTTCATTATCTTCTTTTTCTAAAAAGAAGAAGTCGTTACTTTTATTATTTATAATTGGCATTTTGCCGTTATTGATTGCGTGGGCGTTTGTTATTATTAAACTATTTTCACTTTGCCTATAAATTTGAGTTAAACAAACTGTCGCAATTTTATTACTTTCTAATAAATCTGCTAAAACGTTGCCTGCGCCAACGCTTGCAAGCTGATCTTTATCGCCAACTAAAATTAAATGAGCACCTTTTCTAATAGCACGAAGTAAATAATAAAACAACTGAATGTCAACCATAGAAACTTCATCAACAATAATAACATCATGAGGAAGTTTGTTCATATTGTTGTAATTAAACATGTTTGAACTGGTGAAATCAAGTTCTAGTGCTCTATGAATAGTTTGGGCTTCTTTGCCAGTGCTTTCGCTTAATCTTTTAGATGCTCGGCCTGTTGGAGCAAGTAGCAAAACGTTTTTACGCATATTGTTAAATAGTTGCAAAATGCATTTAACAATTGTTGTTTTACCTGTTCCTGGGCCACCTGTTATTATGCTAACACCGTTATTTATCGCAGTGGTAACTGCTTCTTTTTGATTATCGTGCATTTTAATATGGTTGAAATCTTCAAATAGTTTAATTTCAGCACTAAGATCAATATCATTTTTTTCAAAATCGTTTAAAAGAGTTAGCATTATTGCAACACTTTTTTCAAGCATAAAATATTTAGTTAACATTATTTTTTCG
>JAZUCB010000215.1:0-2154 GCA_045638985.1 Clostridia bacterium | reverse complement strand
GATGAATTATTAACACTACTAACAGAAAACTTTATATTATCTTTGTTATTATGAGCAACATTGCCACCAATCAATTGCATTGTAACACCACTCATCTCATTATTTGCTTGCGCAGGCAAAATATTTATAACTCCAGATAATTCTTCATAGTTTTTATTCGTTGAAATTATTTTAAAATTATGACTTCCAACTGCTTCAGGATTTAAATCACCAAACTCAACAGATAAATCCAAATCATCACAATTTGATATGTAAATAGGTTCATGAACTTTACCATCATAAATAAAACTTGTGTATGTAATTGTGATCGGTAAAACTAACTTTTTAATTGTTATTTTAGCAGTATCAGAAATCGATGGATTATGATTGCTATCTCCATTAAATATAATATAGTAATCATACTCACCTGCATCTTTTATTTCACTCACATTTTTTCCATTTATAGAATAACAATATTCATAGTCAGTTGAAATATGCTCCTTTGGTTCAAAAACTTCTCCAGAATAATAAAATTCATAATTTTTAACAATAATTTCTTTATCAGCCTTTAATATTTCAAAGCAACTCTCATTAGCAAAATTAAAATTGTAATTTGAATCATTATCAACAATAATATAACAATATAAACCACAATTTTCACCAATTTCTCGTGTTACTTCAACATTTACTAAATCATTATTTATCACACCAAAAATTTTATAATCAAATTCCGGATCATTTTCTCCATAAATCTTTGATTGATAATTATTATAAACCAAGCAATTTCTTGGAGAAATTTTAAATATAGATTCTTCAAATATTATGTTATAATTTTCACTATTTAATGACCCTATAACAATTTTATACTCACCAACATTTTCACCATGAACTCTATTTAACTCACCAAAAATTTGATTATTATCAAATTCTTCATTAGCATAATATGTTAGTTCTGGATCTACATCTCCATAAAATTTTTCAACTTCGTTAGCAAATAAATTCAAACTCTTTGGCAATATTTGAAAAACATTTGAATAAAACTGAATGTTATAATTACTATTTCTTAAAGATCCAATTTGAATTTCATACTCACCAACATTTTCACCACTTTCTCTAGATAATGAACCTTGTAATATATCACCTTCATTTAAACCATTTGTTGTAAATGATAATATATCTTGTTCTCCAAAATGTTTAAAACTTGCATTTGCAAAAACATCAACATTTTTAGGCAAAATTTCTAGCTGGCCTTGAACTAATATAATATTGATATTTGGATCTTTTAAAGTTCCTAATCCAATATTATAAACACCAACATTTTCACCCTCAACCCTTTCTAATCTACCATTTAATTGATAATTTGAAATAGTTGAAGAAATAATTTCATACTCAAAAATTTTTGGATCCTCTTCACCATAAACTTTTTGATAAGACTTTCCAACAACAACCATTCTTTGAGGGTAAATTACAAAGTATTCGTTAACAACTTCAATTTCATAATTTTCATTAAATAACGAACCAACAACAAATAAATAATTACCAGCATTTTCTCCACCCTCACGGCCTATTTCTCCAACAAGAACATCTCCTTCAAGTAATCCAGTAAAAGTGTAGTTTAATTTTTTCTCAGGATCTCCAAAGTATTTGTGCTGACCAGATTCAGGGGTAACAAACAATTTTCTTTTTGTTACCTCATAAGATCCATTTTCATAAACAAATTTGTAATTCGAATCATTTTCCAATTCATTTATTTTGATTTCATACACCCCAACATTTTTTGAAAGATTAGAAGAATATGAAACACCATAATCAACACCTTCAAGACCATTATGAGTTAAAATTGTAATTTCTTTAAAATCATCCCCATAAATACTTTCATAATTGTTAACTGAGAATCTCACCTCTCTTGGCAAAATCACAAAATTAAAAGATAATGAACCCTCATAATTCATTTCATCGATTACAATATTGCAAACATACTCTCCTGCATTTATAGGTTGATTTATAACACCATCTTTTAAATAGGTTGTTATGCAATTATACTCACTTTCAAACTCATTATAATGAGCAGTTCCGTCATATATGAACGAACTGTTCAAATTATTATTTTCTATAACAACTTTTTGTTTTTCTATTTCAATTTTTCCTGAAATTTGGCCAAAATATCCATATTCT
>JAZUCB010000214.1:0-2684 GCA_045638985.1 Clostridia bacterium | reverse complement strand
TCTTTCTTAACAATTCTTGGAATTGAAACTTCAAGTATTTCAGCAGTTATTGCATCTGTTGGTTTAACTGTTGGTCTTTCTTTACAAGGCTCACTTAGCAATTTGGCTGGTGGAATAATTTTATTAGTTTTAAGACCATTCAAGATCGGTGATTTTATAGAGTGTAATGATGGTTCAGGAACAGTTGAAAAAATTGAATTGTTTTTTACGTATATTGTTACTCCAGATAATAAAGTTGTGATGGTTCCTAACTCAACATTATCAAATGGTAAAATTATAAATTACAATGCAAAGAAAACCCGTAGATTAGATTTAATGTTCTCTATTGACTATAACGTTGACTACAAAAAGGCTAAATTAATTATTTTAAATTGCATTAAAGAAAGCAACTTATATTTGGTTGAGCCAGAGCCTTTTGTTAAAGTTAAAGCTCACGGTGCTAGTTCAATTGATATTGTTGTTAGAGTTTGGGTTAAATCTGGCGATTATTGGGATTTAAATTTCTATTTGCAAGAAGCAATTAAAGAAGCTTTTGACAACAACAATATTTCAATTCCATTCCCACAAATGGATGTTCATATTAAAAATGATGCAAATGGAAATATCAATTATAATGTTTCAAGCTATGATATTAGAACAAATAGTGGAGAAAGTGTTACATTTAGAAACGCCCAAGATATTGAATTTAACACAATGGCACCAACTAAAAATCAATTAGAAAAATTTGATGAAGATGAAGAGGCTTTTAAGAGATTTATAAAAGGTTCTGCCATAAAAGGAAAGTTGGCTCAAGTTAAGAGTAAAAAACAAAATAAAAAGAAGAATGTAAAGAAAAAACAAACAGCTAAGGTAGAGAAAAATAGTACTAGTCAAGTTGTTAATGATGAAGTTGCTAAAGAAGATGATAATAAGCAATTAGTAAGTGCAAAAATAAAAAATTCTGAAGTTGTTGTTTCAAAAACAGAAAAAAGTGAAGAATAATTAAAAATAGTCCGATTTGTTCGGGCTATTTTTTTACATTTTACGATAAACATTGACATATAATTATTTATATATTATAATTAACTCATATTTAAAATGGACAATTGCGTAAAAATGAATACTAAAATGAAAAAGATTTTTAACACCATGTGGTGTTTATTTATATTGTTATTAATTAATGTGAGTTTAACTTCGTGTGGTTCGGAGTTAAAAACTTTTTCTATTAGTGGGTATGTTTTAAGTGAAAATGGAGCGATTGAGGGTGCAACAATTTCATGCGAAATTGGTAGTGTTGTTTCTGATTCAAACGGGTATTATTCTTTTGAAGGACTTATTAATGGTGTTTCGGTTTATGTTAGCCACGAGAAGTTTTATTTTCCAGCTTCAGTTAAAACTGCTTTTTCTAACACTGAAAATTTAAATTTTAATGGTTTGGAATATTATAATGTTTATGGAAAAATTGTGAGTAATGAAAAAAATCCAATTCCTAATGCGAATGTTGTGGCTTCTGGAATAATTGGTTGCAACACTTTCTCCGATGTTAATGGTGAGTTTGTTTTAAAGAATGTTGTTGGCAAATCTGTTATCTCTGTTGATAAGGTAGGATATCAATTCGAAACAAAAACAACAACAGTTAATTCAAACAATGCAAATTTAACCTTTGATGGAAAAACGAGTGTTGAGGTTTTAATTAACGATGAGAAAAACGTGATTGATAACTTTAATGTTTTAGTTAATGAGAAAGATATTAAAGTTAATGGTGAGGGTGAAACATTTGACAATATTAGAATTGGAACAACCTTTACACCATATAAAGAAAACTTCGTTTTTGTTCCTCAAAGCATTGTTGTTTTAGAAGAAAATCAAAAAATCGAGTTTGAAGTTTTTGAAAAGTATTCATATTCATCAACTGTTTTATGTGGGGAAACTCCTATAAGTGGTGTTGAAGTTTATCTTGATAATCAACAAGTTGCAAAAACTAATGCTCAAGGTGTTTTTGCATTAAGTGATTTATATGGAAACCATAAATTAACATTTAAATTGAATGGTTATAATTTTTCGGAAATTTTAATCGATGAAGAATATTTGCCGGAACAAATCAATTGTACTCGAAAAATTATTGCTCAAGTTTATGATGAGTTGCATAACCCAATTGAGGGGGTTGAGGTTTATTGTAATAATAATTTAGTTAAATCTGATGAGTTGGGTTTTGTTGAAATAAATAATGCTGTTATTGGCGATTGTTTATCAATAACAAAAGAAGGTTATTATTTTAACTCAGTTGTGGTTGATGAAAATAATTTATCAAACATTTATGGGTTTAAGATATATGATGCTAATGTTGTTGTTATGTGCGATAGTAAGCCATTATCTAGCATTGAAATGAGTTCGTTTGGAAAAACTTTACTAACTGATGAAAATGGTAGTGCTATATTTGCTAGTGTTTATGGGGCAAATGAATTAGAAGTTAAAACTGATGAGTATAAAATTTTGTCAAATAATTTAATTTTCTCAGCAGAAAACTCTGAAATGATTATTCAACTTTCAAAGTATTATGATTTTATACTTGAATTTGATAACGTAGAAAATATTAGAGCATATTTTGATAACAAAGAACTTTCATTTTCAAACAACAAAATTGAGTTATATGGAATTTACGGAACACATAGTTTATTAATAAATAAAACCAATTTTGATGAGTT
>JAZUCB010000213.1:0-2884 GCA_045638985.1 Clostridia bacterium | reverse complement strand
CTTCCGACTCCCACTCAACAACTTCAACAAAATAACTATCATAATAATATTCGAACTCTGAACCACTATTAACAATAATAGTTTCAACAAATTCATTTTCAACATAAACATCAATGTTAAACTTTATAAAATCAATTTTATTTCTACTCACCCCCTGAGCATCTTCATAATAACCAATAGAAATTTTTATTGGTTCTTGAACGTTTTCAACAATGAATTTGTTGTTTTCTTCATCATAGATAACATTCATAGTTTTGTATGTTTGTGTTTCCACAGTTACCAACTCTGAATAATCAACCTTAGCCTCATAATTTTCATCAATCACAACTTCAAATTCAATTGAGTCCCCATGCACAACAGAGTTGCCAGTTAATAATTTTATTTCAAAGTGGTTAAAAACTGAATAATTTTTATCTTGATAAGAAACATTGTAAACATTTTTCTCAAACCCACTCAAGGCTAGTTGGATTGCATTGTTGCTAACGTAAATGTTTTTGAAAACAACAACAAACACTTGCAAATCTTGGTCAAAAACACATGAATTATAGTTAAACTCACTGCCACCAAAACTTAGTTTTATTTTTCTTCTGTTTTCAGAGTATTCGTTTTTTATATGCAAAAATAAATCATAATTCTTATAAACTTCAACATCGCCAGTAAAAACATTTCCATCTACATCTTTTAAATAAAAAGCACTAACGTAATTATTAAAATCAATATATTCAACATTAACCTTATTTTTTTGAACATTTGCAAATGATATGGTTATATTTTCTTTAATACCAACAATTGCAAAACTAATAGATAGACTTTCAGAATCAGCAACACACTCCAATTCTTCATCGTTTGCCAAAACTTTAATATTACCAAAACACTCAGAATAATTTTCATCAATTATTATTTTATACTCATCACTTCCAGTGCCGTGAGTTAATTCATCCACCCATTCTTCAATAACAATACCGTCTTGAATTTCAATGTCGATATTATAAACCTTTAACCTTGCTTCACCCTCAAAACTTATTGCTATATCACTTGCAACATCTTCAATAGAATAAACACCATCAACAGGAGTTAATTCAACATTATTGTTATAAACCTTTATAGTTCCAAGTTCATAACCCTCAACAAAATCAAGCTCAAAAGAATAAGTTGTTGTTTTTAAAATTTGTTCTGTTTCTTTATAAAACCCTGTTTTGTTTATAACGCTAACATTTGCTGGAACTTCACCATTAGAGATGTTAAATAAAATTGGAACTATTCCTTCAACAACAAACTCCACATCAGATTCCAATGGATTAATTGTTATTCCGTTCATATTTAATAAACTATGCTTCTCACCTAAATATTCAACCGTTGCATTAGTAAAATCGTAACCTGCATGCTTAGAAACAGAAACCTCTAATTTTGAGCCTGCCTGCATGTTTTTTCCAGAAATGTTTTTCCATCCAAACTCAACACCTTCAATATTTTCAGGCAAGATAATTGAATAAATATTTTTCTTAATTCCCTCAATTTTGAAGTTTGTTATGTTATCAACAACATTTTCAATTGCATAAATTGCAACATTTCCTTCAAAAGAAACTAAAACCGGAGTTTTTAGAGCATCTCCCATTTTAAAAGATATTGCAGGAGTGCTTTCATTATAATATTTATGGAACTCCACTTTGAATTTAATTGTTGAATCAATAACAGCCTTTCCTTCGTCAACTCCTTCAACCCATTCAAGAATATAAGTTTCCCCATTATCATCTAAAACAGAAATATCTTGAACATCAAACTTATTTATTTCAACACCTTCAACAGAAATGGCTAAATGAGCTTTAACATTTTTTTCAGTGTAAGAATAACTTCCACTCGATTCATTAAAAACAAATTTATTTGTTATATCTTCGCCTTGAGCATTATCATTTTTATTTAAAACAATTTTGAACTTATCAACGCTTTGATTATATTTTTCATCTATCTTAAACGTGAATGTAACCTCGGTATTATAAACAACACTACTAACGCTAGTTGTTAGTTCATAACCAACTTTATCTTCTGGCAGAATAACTGAATATTGGTTTTGAGTTATGGCGCCAATTATTGAAATAACACCATTCGCTTTAACACCTTCAAAGCAATAATCAATTTTTCTTTTACCATTATTATTGCCTTCTTCAGTGATAATCTCAGAACTAACAACATTCGCAAACTCGCCATTCATTGAAGCATTAGGCTCACACTGGTTAAATCTTTCTTCAATTAAAATTGAGAAATTATAATCATCTCCATAATAAGTGTTTTCACTTGGTTCAACTATTTCAACACCACTCACAACCTGTGCAAAAGATATTTCTATCTCAATTCTTTCAAGTTTCGCATAAATTGTTGTGTTGCTTTTAATTGGCTGAGAAAAATCAAACTCGCTTTGAAATTGCGAATCAGCAAACCACCCAATAAAATTATAACCTTCTTTATTAATATTGCTTGGTTCAGTTGCTAATTCACCATCAGCAACTCTTTGAGATTCAATTGTTATCAACCCATTAGTTTCAAAAGAAACAGTGTGGTAAACTGTTTTATCTCCGCACCCAATTAACACAAACGCAAAACCAAAGAATAAAATCAAACAACTCAAAATTTTCTTCATACTTTTTCTTTCCATTTTCAAATTTAATTAATGGCAATCCCCATTATATTTTATATATATATTTTATATTTATTAATAGCGTAAGTCAAACTAATGAAATATTATAAATTAAAAAGAATAACTGAAATAAATCCATTAAAACCTCAAAAAACAAACTCAAAACCAATAAAAAAACCATCAAAAATTAAACTTTTGATGGTTAAAATTTAATCTATATTTCTTATGTATTCATTAATATAATTTATTTTT
>JAZUCB010000212.1:0-4818 GCA_045638985.1 Clostridia bacterium | reverse complement strand
TGTTTGAAAGATGGGATACTATTTTAAATAGAGATGCAAGCAAATACATAATTAATTCTGGTTCTAAATGGAGAATTGGATTATGAAAAAAATATTAAAAAAAGAAAATGGAAGTATAATGTTCCCAACAGGTATAATGGTGTTTTTAATATTAATTTTCATATTTTAATGTTGAGCAAAATAATATAAGAATTTAGACAACTTGGAGGTTCTACTATGAGTAGAGTTTGCAATTTCTTCTACTAACAAGATTTTAAGATGTGTAGATAAAATTATGTTATATTGTTGCAATAAATTTATTTTAAGTGTAGAATATGCAAGACTAAATTAGGAGAGAAAAATGAAAATAGCTATAACAAGTGAAAGTGCTTGCGATTTAAGCAAAGATTTTTGCACAAAATATGATATAAAAAAAGTGCCTTTTGGAGTGGTGTTAGGAGAAGAAGAATTTTTTGATGGAGAAATAAAAACTTCAAAAATTTTTGAGTATGTTAAAGAAACAAAAAAGCTGCCATCTACGAGTGCTGTTAATGAATATCAATATGAAGAATTTTTTAGTGATATTCTAAAAGAATATGATGGCATTGTGCATATTTCAATGTCTGATTTGTTATCTTCTGCCGTTAATAATGCAGAAAAAGTTGCAAGTAGAATGCAAAATGTTTATGTCATTAATTCTAAAAGTTTATCGTTTGGTATGGGATTGCTTGCTTTATATGCATGTGAGTTAAGAGATTTAGGATTAAGCATTGAAGAAATGGTGGCGAAACTTGAAGAAAGAAAAAAATGCATTCAAGTTAGTTTAATTTTAGAAAAATTAGATTATTTAAAAAAGGGTGGAAGATGCAGTGCGTTGCAGTTATTGGGGGCTAACTTATTGATGCTTAGGCCAGAACTTATTGTTAGTGAAGGAAAAATTAACCCTTCCAAAAAGTTTAGGGGTAATTTTAAAAGATGTTGCTTAGAATATTGCGGTGATATTTTAGCAAAATTTAATAATCCAGATTTAAGCAGAGTATTTTTAGCTTACACAACATTAGATGAAGAAATTAAAAAAGAAGTAAGAGCAAAGTTAGAAGCTAGAGGATTTAAAGAAATTATTGAAGCACCTGTTGGTTGCACAATTGCTTGTCATTGCGGAGAAAATGGCTTAGGCGTTATTTATATGAATAAAGAATAAAATAAAAAACATATTAGTTATAATTTTTAAGTTTATATACTAATATGTTTTTTTTATATGTTTTATTTTTATATTTAAGAATGTTGATTTTAACATTGTTAAAAGTTTTATAACCTTAAATTAGTAATTTGTAATTAATATTTTTGTCTAAATTTTTTACAAACGATTCTTCGCAATTTTCATCGCCAACTATTTCGCCATAATGCATTGGAACAACTAGGTCTGGGTTGATTATATTTGCTAATTTTGCACCGTCAATAGCGTCCATCGTGTATGTTCCACCAATTGGAACAAAAAGAACGTTAGTTGATTGTTGTTTTAACTCATCTGTTAAATCGCTATCCCCACAAATCATATATTTTCTTCCAGCAATATTTATATTATATCCAACCCAATTATTAGACTTAGGGTGGAAGGGTTTGTTTAAATTATATGAAGCAAAAACTTCGCAAGTTATATCTTGTTGTATACCATTGTGTAATAAAACATTTGAGTCAGGTTTAACTAAGACTATTCTTTTTTCATCATTGCAAACTTTATTAATATCATCAAAACAGTCGTAAGGGCAAATAAATATAGTTTTTTCATTCATAACATTTTTTATACTTTCAACATCTAAGTGATCCCAATGGGAGTGAGTGATAAAAATATAATCAGCATTGTTTTTTGCTGTTGAGATTTTAAAAGGGTCGATGTATATATTTCCGTTAATGCAAATTGAAGCGTGTGTGTTTATAGCGAAGTTTAAACTTTCCATAATTCTCCTAAACATAGTGTTTTTTATTGTATTTAATATTTTATTTGATTTCTGTTAACTTTATTAAGTTGTGGATTAAATTCTATAAATTTGGTTTAAATATATTTAATTGGTTTTGAAGTTCGTTGAAGAATTCGCCAGCAGTTCTTCCGTCTATTAGAGCATGATGGAATCTTAAAGACATATTTAAGTATGTTTTAAATCCACTTTTAAAACATTTTCCCCACATTAAGAAGTTATCCCAAAAGGTTTCAGAAACACCAAGGCTAAAAGATTCAAAAGGATAATTAACAACTGCTGAAGTTGATATTATTGCTCCGGTATCAACAATATAATGTGTGCAGTTTTCATAACAATAGGAATTGTTTTTGTTATATTCTTCATAATAATCCTTAAAATTGGCATGGTAAGAATAATCAGGATAATAATGTTTTCCGTCTTTTCCAAAAACAACTGAATTGGTTTTAACATTTTGATAATAATATAATCCATCTTCCTTAATTGAATAGTGAAAAGCTTCTATTTTTTGAGCAGCTTGTTGAATGCAAAAACAAAGCATGGCATTTAATTTGAAGCCTTGTTTTTTATATTTCATTAACTTGCTAATATTTAATTTGCCTGTTACGCAAACGCTTGGGTTTGATTCTTTAGTGAAGCGATTATACATTTCAGGGTTAAAGAATTCTTTATTTGGATTAATTTTTCTTTTGATTTCCATGGTGGTATTCCTTATTATAGATTAAATTTTTTATATAAAAAAAATAACAAAAAACACAACTAAAATCAACTAAGTAAAGAAGAAATTGGTTGTGTTTTTTATTTAAAATAAGTTTATAATTTATATCCGTCTTTTTCTAAAATTTCTTGAGCGCTTTCAACTGAGTCAACACCGGTCATATTTTTAATTGGTGCGAATTCTTTAATTCTATCAACCTCATATGGTAAACATGAGTTTGAAAACTCAATCATGTCAACACATAGGTATTCAAACTTATATGCATTTGGCTCTGATGGAAAAACTTTATTTCCGTTTTCATCAATATGTTCAACTTTTTTCTTAACAACATGCAGAGGTAATTTTGAGTCTTTTATTCTGTGTAGCATATCAACATTAAACAAATAATTAAGAATAACCCCGAAGTTATAAACCCTTTCACCATTTTCATCTGTTTGCAAAGCCATTTGATCGCTAAGTTCGTAATATTCAATAATTGAAGGGTGACCATTTTTATTGCAAAGAACCCCGATTTTTTCGAACGGATCTGCTTTTTTAAGGGATTTTGCACCCACTTCATAGTTCCCGCTAAGTGTTGCACCAATAAAAACCGGGTCGGCAATTTTTTGCTGAACGTTATCAACTGCAAAAATGTTTAACCATTTAATATTAAATTTATCAAGCATTTCTTTTGCTTCTTTATTTTTTAACAATGAGTTAAACCAACCACCATTTCCGTTAGGTGAAGTTGCAATTTTACCTTTATTTTCTAGAAGTATTTTTCCATTAACATCAATGCAAGGTGCTGTTTCTTGCATAAAGAACCTAACAAAATTTTTATCGTAACCAAAATAGTTGTGTTTTTCTAAAAACGAGATCGTTTGTTCGTGGTTGTTATCACTTGTCATAATAAAGAAAGGAACCATAACGCCACTTTTTTTAACGACGTCAAGAGTGTTTTCAAAAATTCTTTGGAATATAAAAACATCTCTGGTTTTTCCAATATTAAACATTCCTTTAGGGTCGTTTGAACCCAAGCGTGTTCCCATTCCTCCAGCAAGAAGAAGTGCTCCCACTTCATATTTTTTTAAAGCTTCAATTCCTATTTTTTCAAATTCAGCTTTGTTTGCGTTGATTTCATCAATAGTTAATGCTTTGATTGGCTCAATAATATCTTCTTGAAGGGTTTTAGGATCGTTTAAATGATTGATATAAGAAAAGTCTAGATTTTCTATTTGATTATATAGGTTTTCTTTTTCTGAGTTTGTTAATTCATTTTCAAATGCAATCAAGTGTTCTTGATTATATTTTTTTAATTTTGATTTTATATCCATAATTCACTCCATGATTTTATATATTTTTAAAAACAAAAAATGTTTAATTAAAAAGGCTTTCATCAATTAAAGGAATAATATCAATTGAGGGTTCTTCATAAGGGTGAGATTTTCTGATGCTTTTTAAAACCCTATTAACGTTTTCGATATTGCAAATAACTTCAAGTTTATATTCCTCAACAAATTCAAGATTATTTGCTTTACCAATATGTGGGTTTGCTTTTTCGTTTGGTTTAAAAGTTCCAATGCTTTTAACTGAAGTTGAGCAGTGAGTGTAGTTGCCAATTATTCCAGCACCTGCATCAAAAATTGCTGTTCTAACTTCTTCCAAATTTTCTAAAGGAATAGTTACAAAAAGTTTTACTATATTAATATCTATTTGCATAATTTTACCTTTTAAAGTTTAATGTTTATTTTTTTTCACTGCCCATTGAGCCATGTTTTTCAATTCTAGTTTTATATTTATTAATAACTTTGTCAAGGGCTAAATCGGCGTTAATATTTAATTCATCTGCTAAAGATAAAAATGAATATAAAACGTCACCATACTCCATAATAAAATCTTCATTTAATTCAAACTCGCTTGTTCCATATGAAGAATGCTTTAAATATTCTTTTGCCAGTTCGCCTATTTCACTTTGAATATCTAATAGCCTTGCATGAATTGGCATTGGCGTTTTATGTACATTTTTTTTAATGTTAAATTCTGCCACCTTTTTTTGCATAAATATTTACTCCTAATTTTTTATTGTTGTAATCTATAAAAATTAATAAAAGTTTTATTTATTTAAAGTATAGCATATTAAATAAATTATACATAATGTTTGAAAAT
>JAZUCB010000211.1:0-3238 GCA_045638985.1 Clostridia bacterium | reverse complement strand
TTTGAAGTTAAAGAAAGAAAAGTTTTAAAAACCATTCCTATTTGGTTTATGATAATTTGTGGAGTTTTTTATGCCTGCCAATTTATTATGTTTTCAATTAATAAAACTCCATTTTATATTTATTCTACCCCAATCAATTTCAACTTACTCACTTTTGGCTACTTAATGATTGGAGCAAGCATTTTTATTTTAATATTGCTTTTTGCATTATATTCTTATTCGGCGTTAATTTTTAAAATTTCATGCTTAGCAACTTGCGTTTGTTCTTTTATTTTAGCCATTCCATTTAATGCAAGTTTCTTAGAAATTGCTTTTTATGCCTTCACCGTTTTCTTTCAATTCACAGTTCTTAGCTTAATCATGGTAACATTAAAGCAATTCTCCGTAACATCTATTTTTAAAAATTGTTATATATCATTAATATCTGGTTGTGGAATATATTCAATTATCTTGCTTACAAACCTTCAAGTTTATGCACCAGTGTTTATAATAACTATGTTAGTATGCATTGGTTTGTTTTTAGGCTCAATGAAATTATTCTCTAACAAACAAGTTATTGATAAAACCCCACGAATCACAAGAATATTTTCAGAAAAAGAGAAAAAACACAATCCATACCTTTCTAAAAAACAAACCTTACATTACCCTATTAAAACCAGTTTTTCAATTTTATTATTGGTTATTGCATCATCAGTTATTTATTTTATAAACGATTTAAAAATTACAAGCTTAAATATGCCATCATGGGTTTTCTATGCATGCGCTTGCTTAGGTGCAATAATTTTTGGAGTTATTTTCAAATTCACAAACAAAAATATTTTCAAAGCAATTTTAATTTATTTAGGCGTTGCTTTCTTAGGCACTATATTCTTATTTATCGAAATTAAGGTTTTGGAAATAGTTGGAGCATGCTTGTTTGCATCTTCATTAATGGCGTTCTCTCTAAACACATTTTATGCATCAATTCTATTTGCAGAAGTTCCAACCAAACTAATTGTTTTTTCAACTCTTGCATTGCAAGTAATTGCTAACCTATTAACAACATCATTGCTTAATAATTTAGGTTCTAATATTGTTGTTATGGCAATAACATTATTAATAATTGGTTTAGTTGTGTTCTTATTACTATTCGCTATGAGATATATCAATCAGATTTGGACGGTTAGCCTTTCACCATCACTTGTTTTAAACGATAGGCTAAAAGAAACTCTATCTGAAACTGAATTGTTAATTTTTGAGTTAATGGTTTTAGGCTATTCTAAAAAACAAGTTTCTGCAATTTTATATTTAAGAATAGACGCAATCAACACCCATATGGCTTCAATAATCAGCAAAATCTGGAGTAGTGGGTTATCAGATAAATATATGAAATCATTCAAAACAAAATAAAAGGAGCTAGTTATGTCAATATTTTTGCACATTTTATTATTAATCTTCGGCATAGTAGTTGTTATTTATGGTGGGGATATTTTCGTTGAAGCATCAATAAAAATCGGAAAAAAACTAAAAATCCCTTATATTATTATTGGTGCCACCATTGTTGCAATTGCAACAACACTGCCAGAATTAATTGTTTCAACTCTTTCGGCAAGCCAAGGAAACTTTGGTTTAGCTTTAGGAAACTCTGTTGGATCTGTTATTTGCAACACAGCATTAATAAGTGGTCTTTCAATTGCAATTCTTCCATCGTTAGTTAAAGAAAAAACTGGCAACACCAAAAACCTATTATTAGTTCTTGCATTAATTTTGGTTTTTGCTTTTGCATCAAACAAAGTTGTTTACTGGTATGAAGCGCTTATTTTATTTGCATTATTTCTTGCTTTTATGGGTTTAAATATTTTTGATGCAATTAAAGAAATGAAAAGTGTTAAATCAACTAACGAATTCGAGTTAGGCCAACAGTTAGACCAATTTGAAGTTTTTGAAGTTGAAAAACACGATTCCCCATTTGAAAAAAATGATGAAGTTATTTTAGATGACACAATGAAAAAACAAAAATTATGGGTAACCCTTTGCTTATTTATTTTAGGGGCAGGAATGATTGCGATAGGTGCATGGTCGATGGTTCAAGGAGCAACTAAAGTTTGTTCTGCCCTTGGAATCAGCGATGCCTTAATTGGTTTAACCGTTGTTGCAATTGGAACAAGTTTGCCAGAATTAATCACAACAATAACTGCAATCAAGAAAAGAACTGCAAGCTTAGGCTATGGAAACATAATTGGAGCAAACATTATAAACTTATCTTTAATCACAAGTCTTTGTGGATTCGTTTCCGGGAAAAATGGATTAACTTTAACAAATCAAAACTTATTTATTGATCTTCCAGTTGCTATTGCTGCATGCTTACTATTCGTTCTTCCATTAGTTTTCAAAAACAAAACATATAGAATTCAAGGAATTGGATTGTTGGCAATTTATTTCTTATATATTCTAACATCTATCTTGCTTGAAGTTTTAAAAGTTACAATTTAAATTGGATAAACAATTTATAAAAAGGATTAAGTTATGAACTATAAATTCAAAAGAAAAAACTCTCTTTCTGCATGGGTTTGGATTATTTTAATATTCGCATTTATTGTTGCAATTTCAACTAGCGCAGGTTTCACTTATTTCTTTGTTAAGAACTATGTTAACCAAAACGCAAGTGGCGACACAAACATTTATAACGATAATTCCGAAACCACTCAAAACTACACCGATAACTATGATGTTTCAATTAACTTTGGAACATCTTCATCAGCCCCTACCCCAAGTGATTTATCAACCATTGTTGAAAAAATTATGCCAGCAACACTAACAATAAATGTAACTGATGGAATAAATATGGGTGCTGGAAGTGGTTATATTGTTGAAAAAGCAAAAGTAACAAACACTCTAGATGAACTAATACGATATGAATATGTTGCAATAACTAATCACCACGTGATTGAGGGAATAAAAGAAAACAACATTTCAGTTGAGTTTTTTATTGATGGAATTAATAACGTTAACCACTCGGTTCAAGTTATTGGAAGTGACTACATAATGGACGTTGGGGTTTTAAGAATAATCGTTCCAACAACTTCATTATCTAAAGAAGAAATATTAGCGTTAGATATTAACCCAGTTACTTGGGTAACAAATGAAACAACAAAACCAACAATTAACTCAATTGATGATTTAGATAAAATAAATGTTTCTGATGATTGCTTAAAACTTGCTCAAAGCGTGTTTGTTGTGGGGAACCCTCTTGGAGTTT
>JAZUCB010000210.1:0-3128 GCA_045638985.1 Clostridia bacterium | reverse complement strand
CAAAAATACAAAGATATATTATAAAGGACAATTAATAGATTATCCATTTCAAACTAATATACATCAATTAGAAAAACAAGAATTTATTGATTGCTTATATGATTTATATAATAAAGTAGAAAAAGAGAATTATGATAGCTTTTTAGATATGTTATATGGAAAATTTGGGAAATCTATTGTTGAAAAATTTTTAAAGCCATATAATGAAAAATTATATGCAACTAATTTGTCTAAATTAGATGTAAAGGCAATGGGGAGGTTTTTTCCCTATGCTGACAAAGAAGCAATAATAAAAAATATGAAAAAAACAGAAATGCAAAGTTATAATGATACCTTTTTATATCCAAAAAAACAATTAATGCATTTTAACATAAAACTCAAAAAATGGAACAAAGCTATCTTGAATGGTTGGGCAGAAATCTCCTCTTTCAATCATTTTTAGCAATTCATCTAAAGTTACCCATTTAGCACCACCAACCTCTTCTTTTTGAAGATTTAAATCATCAATTTGAAAATCTTGAATAACGTGATAAATATCAACAAAATCTTTTTGCCTTTTTATTGACTTAATCAGTTTGCTTTTCCCTGTTAACTCAACACCCAATTCTTCTTCAAACTCTTTTTTCAAAGTTCTTAAAGAATCATCACCTGAAACAACTCCACCACCTGGGTTTTCCCATTTATTAGGAAAAAGCTTTCTTACGCCAGCTCTTTTTTGAATATATATTTCACCTTTGCTATTTGTTATCCACATATGAACAGAAAGTTTATACTCTCCCTCACCAATAAACTCGCCTCTTTTAATTGTTTTACCAATCGGTTTTCTATTTTCATCATATAAATCAATTAATTCCATTTATTCCCCGATTTAAATTTTTTATTAGTTTAACACATATTTTCATTTTATTAAACGATTTATTGCACAAAAAAAGTGATAGGCACCCTATCACTTTTTTTATTATCTATTAAATTATAAAATTTATAGCATTTCAGAAACGGTTGAAATATAATGATCAGCGTTATCTGCAAAAACTGAAACGTTATCTGCCATACTATCTAGATGTTTGTTTAATTTAATAACATCTGGATTCTCTGCGCATTTTTCATCAATTTCTTGAACAATGCAATCGTTCATAACCTTTTCTTGAGGAGTGTATGGTCTGCCTAAAACGCTATATTCAGCACCCTCTTCAAAGCGCATATCTAAAATTAAATCATATCCACCTGAGCATTCTCTATCAATCAATGCTTCATCATCAAAAACATATGCACCTTTTGATTTTTGAACCTCTTTTGAAACTTGCGCCAATTTATCTAAATCGTCTTTAGCTTCTAATAATTCTTCACCATCATCTTTTCTATGAATGCATCTCATTTCTTTGGCACTTCTCTCATAAAAAATACCATCAATTTCTGAAACATCTGGATTCGCTCTTAACTCAGCAATTTCTTCACTTGTGAAAGCTTCCATTAATGGTTTATTTAAACGCTCCCAATGATAAAAAGGAAGTGTTCCTAATTGCCAGCCCTCATCTGGAAAACTCTCGTTTAACTTCTCTGCAACCTTTTTTAATAAAATATTATTTGAGCCTTGATAATATTCTCTTCCTAACCATTCAAACTCAAATTCTTCACCATATAATAATTGGTCGGCATTTTTAAAGAAATGTTTCCATCTGCAATTTTTTGGTCTTTTAAACATATCCATCAACAACTCATCAAAACCATCAGCCGTTGCAATTTGAGATGTTAATTCAGCGTGTTTATAACCACCCTCATCAGTTAATTTTCTAATTGCACTTAAATTCTTTCTAACTTCTGCTAATTTTGCTCCTATTTCATCTTCTTTTTTATAGGCATGCAATAATGAATTCTCAACCATAAAATATTCCCCCTGATAATTCTAGAAAAGATTATAGCATATGAAATCTTCAATTTCAATAGGGAATTAAAAATATCTTATTAACAACTTCTTTCTTACTAAATAAGCATTAATAAAAAAATGATAAGCAGTTAGCTTACCACTTTTATATTTTAATTCCACGTTGCAGTTATGTGAATGGTTGAAAAACTTGTTGCATTACCAACTAAATTATTCCAGTTTGTTTCATTAAAATCAATTAAATTAATTCCACCAGTAACATACTGAACAATTTTCCAACCGGCGAATTCTTTATCTGAAACGCTTTCTGATTTTGCAATAAGGTTATTATTTATAATTTGAGTTAAGTACGCATTAGCTTTTTCAAACTCATCATTATAAACATAAAAACCAATTTCATAATTGAAATTCGGATTAACATCAAACACTGGATTTTCAATAAAATAATAATTCCCAGAATACTGATTCCCTTGAAGTAAAGTTGCCTCAGTATCTGCAAAAACAGTTACCCCAATTTCTGGTTTTATAACAACTTTTGGGTATACCCTAATATCTGCATTGCTTTGAATTAAACTTACTAAATTAGTTTCATTAAAAATTAATGTTTTTTGTTCATTTAAATACCAACCGTTAAAAGTTCTATCTTCCGGAACTATAATATCTGAAACAGTTGGAAGGTTTTCTAGCATAACTTCAATTGGTGTTCCAATAAATCTTGGGCTATTATGGTTAATGCCCAACTCGCTTTTATATGATTGCGCAAACTCTAAACCTGAGCCTTCTAAATCAAATGATAAAGCAATATCGCTCTCATCAATCCAATAAGCATAAATTGAAGCAGATTTACTTTCTTTAGTTTTCTTTTCTTCAACAACTCTATTCCAATTAGTTTTATTAAAATAATAATTTGGAGTGCATTCTTGATTTAAATACCAACCAGCAAACACCTTGCCTTCTGGTGGAGTTATATCATTTCGTTGAGCAATGTTTTTTGAAAATTTATCATAAAGTTTTGGATTAACAACCTTAATTACATTATCGCTACTATAATTATTTGCTTGTTTATAACTTTCAGTGTAGTGCCCACCATTTAATCTAATGTGCAAATAAAAAGTATCAAGTTTGCAAGAACTTAGCATTAGCACGCATGGAATTATTAAGCAAATTGCAAGCACTAAACTTAAAATTTTCTTCTTCATATCTCCAACCCTTTGAAGTTGTATTTCAAATTTACAATTTTAATATA
>JAZUCB010000209.1:0-2204 GCA_045638985.1 Clostridia bacterium | reverse complement strand
GAATTGATTTTAGCTGATTTAGAATCAGTTGAAAAAAGATTAGAAAAAAGTGCTAAAGCATTTAAAAATGGTGATAAAAAAATGCTGGCTGAGGTTGAACTTTTAAAGAAATTAAAAGAATTGCTTGAAAATGATAAACCGGTTAGAAGTTATAATGCTAATAAAGAAGAAAAAGCATTAATAAAATCATTTTTCTTAATAACATCAAAGCCTGTTATATATTGTGCTAATTTGTCTGATGATTATAAAACTAATGAGATTGTTATAAACAATTTAGAAAAAGTTAAACAAAGAGCTGAAGAAGAAGGTTCTGAAGTTGTTGCAATATGTGCAAAAATGGAAGAAGAACTTTCTGAATTATCAGAAGAAGAATTAGATTTGTTTAAAGAAGAATTGGGCTTAGATGGATTTGGTTTAGATAAATTAATTGTTGCTGGATATAAAATATTAGGCTTAATTAGTTATTTAACAGCTGGAGTTCAAGAGGTTCGTG
Organism: Clostridia bacterium; assembly: GCA_045638985.1. GTDB lineage: Bacteria > Bacillota > Clostridia > Christensenellales > UBA1242 > UBA11490. The sequence continues at coordinate 1,711 of JAZUCB010000209.1, read as the reverse complement.
CATGGACAATAAAAAGAGGAACAAAAGCTCCACAAGCAGCAGGAGTTATTCACACTGATTTTGAAAAAGGTTTTATTAAAGCTGAAGTTATTTCTTATGATGATTTAATTAATTCAGGATCAAGTGTTGTAGCAAAAGAAAAAGGATTGGTTAGAATTGAAGGAAAAGACTATGTTGTTAAAGATGGTGACGTTGTTCTATTCAGATTTAATGTTTCAAAATAATATTTGATTTTATTTAATATAAATATTAAAAAATATAAATAATAAGGGGTTTACATGGAAGATAATAAAATAACATTCAACACTGAAAATGATATTAACATTAAAATAACAAAACAAGATGGTGGTGTTTTGTTTGATGAAAATTGTTGCACATGCATTAACATAATCTTAACTAATGACGGTAAAATTGCAACAAGCTTTTTAGGGTGTCATAATCCTTATATTGTTATGCAATTAGAAAAAGCACAAAAGTTATATTTTAAAGAATTGAAAAAAGCTTTAAAAAGAGATTTTAAAGAATATGGAATTCTTCCAGAAGATGAAGAATGTGATTGTAAACATGAGCACTGTGATTGTGGTTGTGAAGATGAGCACTGTGATTGTGGTTGTGAAGATGATCATTGTGATTGCGGTTGTGAAGAAGATCACTGCGATTGTGATGGCAATTGTGATTGTGATGAAGACTGTGATTGTGGTTGTGATTGTGGAGATAAAAAAGTTGGTTGCGGAAAAGAAGGTTGCACTTGCACTCCAGAAAATCACTGTGGTTGTTTAGATGGAAAAGAATGCAAATGTGGAGAAAAAGAAAACAAAAAAACTAAAAAAACATGCAGAAAAAAATAGGCCAATTTATGGTCTATTTTTTTATTTATAATATGTTTTATTGGCAAATCTAATATAAAACGGTTTAAAGACTTATAATAATTATTTATTTTTCTTAATTGAAGTTAAATAGTCTTCAAAATAATTACCAACATTTTGTTTACCAAGCCATTTTAAGAATTCTTTTGGACCTTTTCCAAGAGAATCCACTAAATATTCAACTGCAATTGCTCCAATTGTTGAAGATTCAAACGAGCCTATAAATTGAGTTATTTTAATAAGTTTTTCAATTGCAACTTTTTTATTATTATATGTTAATAAATGATTAAAAATTTTATCAACTGTTTTTTGATTAAATTTTTTTTCAAAAAGATATGTTATTGTTTTACTATTTTTATATTTGTGATTTCTTATATATGTTGAAGGGTTAAAATGCCATAAAGCAAAAGTGTTCCAGCCGTTAATTAAAAATGAAGAACCGTTATCAAACCTAATAAGCTTTTTATTGTTTAAAATCATATTATTGAAATGCGCGTTTCCTGGGTAAACATTTTTAACGAATTGAGCTTCGCAATCTTTTTCATTCATAATACCATTAGTGTTGAAAACAAATTGCGTTGTTGAATAAGTTAATCTACTATCTAACCATTTGCCTTCACCAAAACCAGAATCTTCTTTAATTAGAAAGTTAGTTATATTATATTCGCCCCAAACACCTTTACCCAACTCTTTTATGTTAATATTTTTTATATAATTATTAATAAAAAACTTTTCTTTTCCAATATCAATTTTAACATTTCTTTCATATTCTAGTTTTCTTTTTGCATATTTTTTGCAAGTTTTAATAACGTGTTTATATATTTTTTTACCTAACACATTTTTAT
>JAZUCB010000208.1:0-3818 GCA_045638985.1 Clostridia bacterium | reverse complement strand
ATAGCAATAAAAAAATTTTAGTGTGCTTTGGGCCATATTATAGAACCAGAGAAACTAAACATCATGTTGTTGAAAAGTTAAAGCAAAACAATGATGTGAAAACTCTTTGCGTTCCTGCAATTAGGGAAATTAATCAGGGTTTAAATTATGCAAACTTTAGAGATTCTTTTGATGCAGATGATTATGAAGCGCAGTTTTTTTACGATAACATCAAAGGTAAAAACCGAGTTGGCATATCATATTTGCAAGGTGAAAGTGAAGCAGAGGTTAGGCAAAGGGTTAGAAGTTTTGCAAAAAAACTTAAGGAATATGAAAAAACTTCAATGTTTGATGGCGAAGAATATGATTTGCTAGTGGCAATTTCTCATAGCACAACCATTAAGGCAATTTATTACGATATGTTTAAAAAGCCTTTGGGTTTTAAAACGTCAACGGCAAGTGCAACAAAGGTTTCTGAAAATCCAGAGTTAATATTTAAGCCTCAAACTCAAGTTCCGGAAGATTTCGTTGTTGATTTTAGCCAATATGAAAAATATTTCAAGTTAAGGGCTTTTTATGAGCCTATATCACAATTAAAGCAAGATGTTGAGTTTCATGCATTTTTTGGTGGTCATATTCCATTGCCATTGGTTGATGAAGTTGAGTTTATTGAAGGGGTTGGAGAATCAAAAATATCATTAGGTTCATCGAGTAAGAAAAACGACTTTCATTTAATTGATAGCAGGTTTGGAAAAGATAGTTATTCTTTAAACCAAAAGAGTTCATCAACATTTTGGGTGCTTGATGGTGAAGGTTTTTTTGATATTGATGGCAAGCAGTTGCAAGTTCATTCAGGCGACATGATTAAAGTTTATCTAAACTCAGTTAGCTATTATAATGGGCAAATGAAAATGATAGAAAAGTGCGAGCCAAAATTTAATGAAAAAGATGTTGTTGAAGTTAAAAGCGTGGATTATTCTAGTAGCTTTGATGGTGATTATTTGCCATAAAATCAAAATAATTATTATTAATTTTTAAATATAAAAAAATTAAAAAAATTTTAAGTTTAATATTGACATTTATAAAGATTTCAAGTAATTTATTATAATATTTAAAGGTGGTATGTATGGGAGTTCAGCAATTTTTAGGTTATTATTTAAATAAAAATCAAAAAGTTTTATCAATGATGGGGCCAAGTGGAACTGGTAAATCGTTTTCAGCTGATTTTTTGCAAGAGTTTTTAGATTATAAAGTTGCAAAACAAATAACAACCAGAGCTCCAAGGCCAGATGATAAGCATTATTCATATATGAGCCCTGAAGAATTTGTTAAATTAGAGCAAGAAGGCAAAATTTTAGGGTTTTATTCTGGCGATAGAAAAACATTGCAAGGTGGAAATGGTTATGGCTATTTAGTTGAAGAAGTTATGGATCAATTATCTTCCGATAGCAGATTGATATTATTTCCTTCAGCATATGAGTTGTTGCAAGCTAATTTTAAAAGCCAATATGGAACAACCGATAAAATTGGGCTAGCTTTTAAAAAGCCTCAAAGCGTTTATGATAGGGCAATGCAATGCAACAAGGTGTTATCTGAAGAAGAACTTGCCGATAGAATAAGGGTTTCTCAAAACTTAACTCAAATAATGGAAGATTACAACCTAAATGGTAATGATTCTAGTTTTCATTTAATCCATTCAGATGGTGGTGGTGAAAATATTGCAGAAAGCAAAATAATTCAACTTAGTGGTATTGTTGAGAGCATAGGTTATGCTCCTAGCGATTTTGAAGGTGGAATAAAAGAATATATATCTAGGTAGGTGAAGGATGAGAATTTGTTTGGTACATGAAGAATATCCAGAGGAAACAAACTTTGGAGGAATTGCAACATATCAAAAACGTCTCGCAGAAGAATATGTTAGGCAAGGCCACACCGTGTATGTTATTGCAAGGGGATTAAAAGATAATCAGCATTATGTTGAAAATGGAGTTGATATAACTCGAATCTTTGTTGAGCAAACTGAAGACCAAGTTCATAATTATGTTGAATATAGAAGAAGGGTTGCTGATGAACTTATAAAATTGCAAGATAACAATTTGATAGATATAATTGAAGTTCCAGATTGGGGCGCAGAGAGTGTGTTGTTTGAAGATTATAGAAAAATACCATTGGTTGTTAGGCTTCACACACCTCTAAAGGTTTGGCTTAAATTTAATAAAAATAATTTTGGATCAGTAACTGATTTAATGCTTGAATGGGAAGATAGAATGTTGAAAAGTGCTGATCTAGTAACGTGTTGCTCGGTGATATTAAAAAAGATGATTGTTAAAGATTTTAAAATGCCTGCAAAATCAATTATTGTTACTCCAAACCCAGCAGATCTTAAATATTTTTATAAAGATGAAAATATTGCTAAAGAAAAAAGAATTCTTTATGTGGGAAGCTTAGAAGAAAGAAAAGGTGTTTGCGTGCTTGCAAGAGCGTTAAATAGTTTCTTTAAAAGTTATCCTGATGTCCAAATAGATTTGATTGGAAAAGACACAATCAGAAATAATAAAAATATTTCAACTATTGAATATGTTAAGCAAATAGTTAAGCCAGAATATCATGGGAATATTCATTTTCTAGGTCAAAAGAAAAATTTCGAATTAAATGAATATTATAATCGCAGTAGGGTGGCGATTTTTCCATCTCTATTTGATAATTTTCCATATGTTACTCTTGAAGCTATGGCAACAGGGGTTCAAGTTGTTGGAAGCAGAAATTCAGGAATGGTTGAAATGCTTGCCGATAAATGTGTGTATGAAACTCCCGACCATAAAAGTTTAGCAAAATTAATTAAAATGAAATATAAAGAATCATTTGATAAACCATATAACGAAGCAAATATTAAAAGAGTTAATTCGTTGTTTAACTCAACAACTGTTTGCAAAAATATGATTAATTATTATGAAAGCGTTTTGAAAGATTTTAAAAACTATTATGTTTCTAAGAATGAATTAAAAAGTGCTTTAGAGAATGCAGGAATATTGGAAGAGATTATTAAATATAATCGAGTTTTAAGTGGGGTTGCAAATGCGGTTTATAAAGTTCAAACCACTAGCAAAACATATATTATTAAAAAATATAACTATAATATTGATTTTGAATTAGCAACAGAACTTTATCCTAAATATTCGCAAATTGTACTTTGTTCCGTAACTCCATTAAATGAAAAACCATAGCTTATTAATAATAAAACTTTTAATGTGTATGATTTTATTGAAGGTAAATCAATTAAAGAAAACTTAATTGAATGCTTAAAAGGTTTTGTTTTGTGTGAAAGAAAAACAAACAGGGCTAATAGGGTTGTTGATAAATGTGATTTTTATTATAATGGCTTGGTTAATACTCAAGAGTGCAAAATAAAAAATGAAATTGATTTTGTTGTTGATGAATATAAAAAATTAAGAGAAAATGCAATTTTAAAAGAAACATTTGTTAATCATGGTGATATTTCAAAATCGAATTTGCTGGTTAAAGATGGCAGAATATTTGTTATAGATTTTGATGAAACAACCATTGCTCCAATGCTATATGATTTTGCTGTTGTTAGTGTTAAATTTTTCTTGAATAAAGTTAAATTCAATTATGAATTATATAATCAATTCGAGAAAGAAATTGTTGAAAAAACCAGCTATAATCAGAGCAATTGTAAATTAATTTTAAAATTTTATTTGTGTAAAATATTATTAGAAAAGTTTTATTTGCATCAAGTGAATAAAATAGATATCTTCTCTAAAGAGCAAAAAAGAGATGATTTCAAGATATATTTGAATTTATTAAAAGATATATAAAAT
>JAZUCB010000207.1:0-4932 GCA_045638985.1 Clostridia bacterium | reverse complement strand
AAGAAAAAGAATAAAACATATCAAGTTGTTCATGCGTTAAAGGGTGTTAATCTTGCTTTTAGAAAAAATGAATTTGTTTCAATTTTAGGGCCTAGTGGTTGCGGAAAAACAACTCTTTTAAATATTATTGGTGGTTTGGATCAATATACTTCAGGGGATCTTATTATTAATAATAAATCAACTAAAATATTTAAAAATGCTGACTGGGATACTTATAGAAATCACTCAATAGGTTTTGTTTTTCAAAGCTATAATTTAATACCTCATCAAACAATATTGCAAAATGTTGAATTGGCGTTAACTTTATCTGGTGTTTCTAAAGAAGAAAGGCGTAAAAGAGCGATTAAGGTTTTAGATAAAGTTGGTCTTAAAGATAGAATTAACACAAAACCAAACCAGTTATCTGGTGGTCAAATGCAAAGAGTTGCAATTGCAAGAGCGTTAGTTAATGACCCGGAGATTATTTTGGCTGATGAACCAACAGGAGCGTTGGATAGCAAAACTAGTGTTCAAATTATGGAGTTATTGAAGGAAATTTCAAAAGATAAGCTAATAATTATGGTAACTCATAATCCAGACCTTGCAACTGAATATTCAACAAGAATAATCAAATTACTAGACGGTCAAACAATTGATGATTCGAACCCATATGATTTGAAAGAAGCTAAAAATGATCATAAGAAAGAAGATAAAGTTATTAGTGTTGCGAGTGATGAAGATTTAACAAAAAATCAAATTAAAAAAAGAAATAAGTTAAAAAGAATGTCTTATTTCACGGCGCTATCTTTAAGCTTTAAAAATTTATTAACAAAAAAAGCAAGAACTTTCTTAGTTTCATTTGCTGGAAGCATTGGAATAATAGGAATAGCTTTGGTTTTGGCGTTATCTAGTGGGTTTAGTGGATATATTAATAAAGTTCAAGAAGATAGCTTGTCGTCATACCCAATAACGATTGAACAACAATCTTTTAATGCAACTTCATTGATGATGTCTTTAATGATAGATTCTTCATCGTCATCTCCAAAAAATGAAGAAGGTGTTTATTCTGCAGAAACTGTAACTCAAATGTTTAATAAGGTGGCAGATGCTGTTAAACCAAATGATATTAAAAACTTCTATAATTATTTACAAGAAAACATTACTGATATTGAAAAAAATATAAATGCAATAAAATACACTTATAATATAAATTTCGATGTTTATAATAAAGATAACCTTATAGTTTCACCACAAACCAATACTCTATATGATGTTATCATTATTTACGTTATTAAATATTTTGAATATAACGCAAATGTGGCAATAACGAAAATCGGAAACGATTATATTATAGCAGAAAAAACAGATGTTGAACCTGATTATGATTTTATAAAGATGTATTTAGGAGAAACCGATTATAATACATTTATTAATAGTGGCAATGTTATAACACTTAGTGAAGATAAACTTGTGAATTTGGTAAATGGATTTGTGTTTGGTCCAATGGCTGCCTCTGGAACATTTAAAATTCAAAGCATGTTTAAAAATTATGATATTGATGCATTTAATGAAATGATCGATAATAGCGATTTAATTAAATCACAATATGATTTAGTTGCTGGAAATTGGATGAAAAATAAAAATGATGTTTTATTAGTGCTTGATCAAAATAATGAACTTGATGATTTTGTTTTATATACTCTTGGTTTAATTTCAAAAGCAGAATTAGAAGAATCAATTTCAAAAACTATAAAGCAAGAAGATGCAACAATTATGAAAAGCTATGATGAAATAATCAATAGTGAAAATGATAATTTCAAAATAATGTTAGCATCTGATTATTATAATAACGATAATAAAGATTTGGAAGCAACAGGTAATAATTATTTAACAAGCCTAAAAAATAGTATAAGTGATTTAAACACATATATTAACGAGAATTCATTAAAATTAAATATTTGCGGAATTATTAGAGCTAATAAAGAATCTTCAAATGCATGTTTAACTCCAGGTATTGTGTATTCAAAAGAATTGTCGGATTATTTAATAGAGACTTACAATAATTCTGATGCCGTTAAAGATTCTAAAATGAGTGAAATTAAAAAGGATAATCCAGCGTCAATTGCAATTTATGTTAAAGATTTTGATTCAAAGAAAGAAATAAAGAATTTTATTTCAAGCTATAATAACACAAGGGAAGATGAATCAAAAGAAATAACCTATAATGATACTGTTGATATTTTAATGGGATCAATTTCAATAATTATAGATGCAATAACTTATGTTCTAATTGCGTTTGTATCGGTGTCGCTTGTGGTTTCAAGTATTATGATTGGTATTATAATTTATATTTCAGTTGTTGAAAGAACAAAAGAAATTGGGGTTCTTAGGGCAGTTGGAGCAAGTAAAAAAGATGTTAAGAGAGTGTTCACTGCAGAAAGCTTAATTATTGGGTTTGCTTCAGGGGCAATTGGTGTTTTAATAACTATGCTGTTATCTCTTCCAATAACTTTAATATTAAGAAATCTTGCGGGAATTGCAGTTAAGGTTGCATTACCATGGCTTTCTGGAATAATATTGATGTTAATTAGTATGGGATTAACATTTATTTCAGGATTAATTCCTGCTCGAATTGCTTCGAAAAAAGATCCAGTTGTGGCGTTGAGAACAGAATAATTAAAAAAGAAACCTTATAAATCAAAAAAGGTTTCTTTTTTGTTATAATATTATAATTTGGATTATAGTGTTAGAACTCTGTTGAAAGGCAACATTAATTAATAGTTTTTTGTCAAAAAGTTAAAATTGAATTAGAAGTTTAAATGTAATTGAGTAAAAAGATGAGTTTCTTTGTGCATATTGCACAATAAATTTTGTCTTTTTTTGTTTGACTTTAGAATATGGTGGTGGTAGCATACAAAAGAATCTAACTATATGTTGTGATTGTTTCATATGTGAAACACAATATATTGATTGATTTCCTATAAATTCAACTATAAGGAGTAAATATTGAACATTGTTGGTCTGCAAAAAGTTTCATTACTTAACTATCCTGGTTTAGTATCTGCAACAATTTATGTTAATGGGTGCAATTTCAGATGTCCTTTTTGCCACAATTCATCTATTGTTAAAGGTGAATATGAAAAGTTGTCTGAAGATGAAGTTTTTAAGTATTTAGAAGAACGAAAAAAAATGCTTGATGGTGTTTGTGTGTCGGGAGGAGAACCAACCACGCAAAAAGATTTAAAAGATTTTATTCTAAAACTTAAAGATATGGGGTTTAAAGTAAAGTTAGATACTAATGGTTATAATCCATCAGTTTTGAAGCAATTAATTGAGTTGAAGTGTTTAGATTATATTGCAATGGATATTAAAAATTCTGATGAAAAATATTCTAAAACTGCTGGTGTTCCAATAGAAATTAGTGTTATAAATGAAAGTATTGAATTAATAATGCAAAGTGGAATTGATTATGAATTTAGAACAACAGTTGTGGAAGAATTTCATTCGTTAGCAGATATTGAATTCATAGCAAAAAAAATAAAAGGTGCTAAAGCGTTTTATATTCAGAATTTTGAAGATTCTGGGGATATTATGCAAAGTTGTTTACACGGCTTCAAAAAAAGCAAATTAGAAGAATTTGTTAAAGAAGCAAAAAAGTTTATTTCTAATTCGAATTTAAGAGGAATTGATTAAGGGGGAGAAGATATGTTTAAAGTTTTAAAAAGAAGTGGAGAATTAACCAATTTTGATATTGAAAAGATTGAAGTTGCAATAACAAAAGCATTTGAATCTAACAATAAAACTTATGAGAAAAATATTATTGAGTTGCTTGCATTAAGGGCAAGCGCTGATTTTGAAAAGAAAATCAAGGATAATGTTATTTCAGTTGAAGATATTCAAGATAGCGTTGAAGTTGCATTAATTGAAGCAGGATATGCAGAAGTTGCAAAATCATATATTTTATATAGAAAGCAACATGAGAAAATTAGAGATATAAACAACACTGTTTTAGATTATAAAAAAGTTGTTGATAGCTATTTAAAAATTGCCGACTGGAGAGTTAAAGAAAACTCAACAGTAACTTATTCTGTTGGTGGATTGATTTTATCAAACTCTGGTGCAATAACAGCTAATTATTGGTTGTCTGAAGTTTATGATGAAGAAATTGCTAATGCACATAGAAATGCTGATATTCATATTCACGATTTATCAATGTTAACAGGTTATTGTGCTGGTTGGAGTTTAAAGCAATTAATTCAAGAAGGTTTAGGTGGGGTAACTGGTAAAATAAGTTCAACTCCAGCTTCTCACTTATCAACTTTGTGTAATCAAATGGTAAACTTCTTAGGAATTATGCAAAATGAATGGGCAGGAGCACAAGCGTTCTCATCTTTTGATACATATCTTGCACCATTTGTTAAAATTGATAATTTAACTTATAAAGAAGTTAAACAATGCTTACAATCATTTGTGTTTGGTGTTAACACTCCATCTAGATGGGGAACACAAGCACCTTTTAGCAATATCACTTTAGATTGGGTTGTTCCTAATGATTTGGCTGAATTAAATGCTATTGTTGGTGGCAAAGAAGTTGATTTCAAATATAAAGATTGTAAAAAAGAAATGGATATGATTAACAAGGCATTTATTGAAATTATGCTTGAAGGTGATGCAAATGGAAGAGGATTCCAATATCCAATTCCAACATATTCAATTACTAAAAACTTTGATTGGTCTGAATCAGAAAATAATAAATTATTATTTGAAATGACAGCAAAATATGGAACACCATATTTCTCAAACTATATCAACTCAGATATGGAACCAAGCGATATCAGAAGTATGTGTTGCAGATTAAGACTTGATTTAAGAGAATTAAGAAAGAAATCTGGCGGTTTCTTCGGCAGTGGTGAAAGCACCGGATCGGTTGGCGTTGTTACTATTAATATTCCA
>JAZUCB010000206.1:0-2520 GCA_045638985.1 Clostridia bacterium | reverse complement strand
CCTAGCAGATTATTAACCAAATAATTGTTTTTAAACACAAAAAGGTGAAGAATTTTATCATTTCTTCACCTTTTTTTATTCAACTATGCAATATTAAAATTCTAAAACTTTTTGTCTATAAATAACTATTTTTTCACCAGCTTTTAATGGCAATTCAATATTTGGATTTTGCTCTAATATTAAATCTGGAGAAATATTCATCTCTTTAGCAATATCCCAAAGCGTTTCACCATCTTTAACAATATAAATGCTCAATGCATAATCTTCTAAAATTCTTTCCTCTAAAATTTCAACTTGTGAAACAACAGCATCATTTGTTGTTTTATAGAAATCAATATATGCAAAAATCTTACCTTCAATATCAATCTCTTTGCCTCTTTTGCCTTTAGCTAGAACCTCACCAAACGCAAGATTAATTGACGGAATAAATCCTTCAGCCATTTTAGAATCTAAATTAATTGAAAATGGTATTTCAACTTCAATCGAATTAGTTGCATTACTCTCCTTATTGAAATATAGCACCGTGCTTGATGCAACACCTTCAATTAAAAGATTATTATTCACAATCGAGGAGTTTGCTAAAACAATGTTATTCGCGCAAACTCCAGTCACCTCATCAATAAAAGGTTGATTTTCATCTATTATAAACGCGCCAGTTATTTTTTCAACATAACTTTTAGGAGGTGTAACTTCAAGCATTTCAACACTTTGATAATTAACCCCCATCATATTTTGTAAATTAAACAAGTCAGTAACAATCTCACTACTTTTTTGAATAAAGTTAAAACCTTTAAACAACACCGGAACAACAACATTAACAGTTGCTGAATTTGCCTCTAATGTTGTTGTTACTTTAACATCATTCAAACCAACATTTATTAATGATTGAATAACACTATTTTCATCAACTTTATCGCCAGCCACATCTTGAGAAAAATCAAATTGAGAGTTATAAGATCTTAAAACAGTAGCGTCCTCATCTGAAACATAACATACGTTAACATTAACCCCACCTTTCACTGTTATATAATTATTATTTTTTATAATATTTTCAATAAACACACTTGGGCAAACAGATAGAATTTTTTGAACGCTATCTTTTATTTCCATATCACCAATAACTTCAAATTTTTCATTTAAAACATTCTCATAAGTTAAATATTCAATATACTCATTTTTAAAAAATGTTTGATCATTTGACGAGCCAATTAATGCATTGGTTTCTGTGGTTAAAATGCCATCAATGTTTATTTCAACTATTGCCGTAACTTTAACTGAATTATCTAGCAAAACATATTTAACCTCAACAACATTTGCCGTTACAACAGGAATTGCTAAAGCACTATCTTCTAACATAAATTTATCTCTAAATTCTGCACTATAATCTAACCCTTGCAAATTATTCATCTCGTCTGAATAAACCACTTGAAAACCAACATAACCATTAAAAGTAACATCTCTGCCAACAACTTCACTATTGTTTATGTAAGCATTAGCATTTGCACATAAAATTTTTGAAACACCATTTCCTTCGTTTAATGGAAGCTTTCCTTCAACAACAACTTGAGTAACACCCATTTTTTTTCTAACACTACTATTAATTTTTTCATAACTCGGTTCAAACGCCATACACTAACCCCCTAAAACTAAGTTAGTATATTCTATTATTCAAACAAAAAAAATATGACAACAAATTTATTTTTGCTGTCATATTTCTATTATTCGTTAGAAACGGTAACATCAGGCAAACAAACATCTCCACAAAGTATATCACTATAAGAAAAACTAAACTTATCTAAAGACGTTTTTTGCAATGGCTTTATCGTGAACATACTAGGATAAACACGTTCAATTATTGCATTAAGTGTAACAAACTTATTTCGTCCTTTATTTATAACCATTTCAATACTTTTCCCTTGAAGTTCCTCAACAATTGTTTTAACGTCTGTTATACCAATTTTTCCAACTCTCATTTAAACCTTCCTTTTTTATATAATATTACCAATAAGGAAAATTTTATTCCAGATTATTCATATTTAACATTTTCACCCGTTCTTGCATCTTGAAACATCACCCAATAACCATCTTCATTGTTTATTGGCAACCATTGACTATAATCCTCCAAACCCATCAATGGATTTTTATCTTTTTCACCAGGAACACCATAGCAAACGTATTTTAAAACACCTAGTTCATAAACTAACCCAACAACATATTCTTTTTGATTTTCCTCAAATTTAACCTTAACCCATTTACTATTAGGAACAATTCTTTCTAATTCTTCATCCCTTTTATTATTCTCAAACAAATCATCTATTTGCTCACTAATCATATCAAAGAAATCACCAGTTTCCTCATTTAAACTTTCTTTAATGTCTTTTTCTACTTGCGCAATATCGTTATCAAAAAGCGACTCTATTTGAGTTTCATTTTTATTTTCAAAATCTTCTTGATCAATTTCACGCAATATAATTTCTTCTTTTTCAATGCTTTTATCTATTTCATTTAATTTTTCTTTAT
>JAZUCB010000205.1:0-1050 GCA_045638985.1 Clostridia bacterium | reverse complement strand
AAGCAAGTATAAATAATGTAATTTTTAAGCAGTGCAAAAGTGGATGCGCCCAATCAAACGTTTTTGTTGATACATGATGATGGCAACAACCATCAGCAAACTCTTCAACCTCTTCTTCATGATGATCATGTTCATCATGATCATCGTGTTCAACATGGTTTACTTCAACTTTTATTGGTTGTTTATTTTTGAAAATAACCTTATATAAAAGCATTGATAAATAACCAACCAAAATACCGAGCGTGATTTTAATTAAAATTAAAACCAATAACCAATGTGCCTTTGTTGGATGCGAGAGTAAAATTGGAATTGCCTCATCACTTGTTGCTATATAAACAGCAATTAATGCCCCAACTGAAATGTAACCTTTGTTGAACAAATCGGTTGAAATAACCGAAAATCCACATTGTGGAACACAACCTAAAAGTGAACCAAAAATTGGACTTGCTTCACCTTTTAACATTTTACTGTTTTGAAGTTTTATTGCTTGTTTGAATTCAATTAATTCAATTACATAATAGATAATAAAAAGAAATGGCAAAATCTTTGCCACATCAATCATTGACTCTAAAATAACGTGCCAATATTCGTGCATTAAAACCCCTTTTCACATTTAAAAATCCTTGCAAAAACAAGAATCAAATTATCCTATAAAACCACATTGATAGCAGAAACTAAAAACCACCACAATGAGAGCAAAAAGCAAAATTAATTTGATTGTTTTCATTGTTTTATTTTAGCATAACACTATGTAAAAATCAAACTATTTTGCACACAAGTTTAAAAATTTTTAAATAAAACGGCAACAAAAACAAGCAAGAATGCAGCACGCAACATTGCAAAGCAATGCAATTGGAATTGTAAGCAAAGTTTTTTTAACACTTGTACTAGCAAAATAAATGCTACTAACATAAAAAATTGTGTCGCTGCTGCCCATAATTACACTAGCACATTTTCCAATATAACTATCAACTCCATATGTAGAAAAAATATCACGCAAAAGCACATATCCAGCATTTGAACTAAACGGTCTAATCAATGTTAATTCAC
>JAZUCB010000204.1:0-9674 GCA_045638985.1 Clostridia bacterium | reverse complement strand
TATCATATATATAATAATTTTGTAAATACCCAATATCTTTAAAAAAACCACACAATCCCCAACAAACTCAATATTAAAAGTTTAATATCAAAACCAGTGTTACTGTCAGCATGTTAATATTTTTTGTTATATTGTTATATGGTGCTGTCTTATTTTAAACACAAATAATTAAAAAATAAAAAGCTTAAGAATTCAACCTTAAGCTTTTTATTTCACTTTATTTTTATTTTATCTTTCAACAAGAACTGTTCCATCTTCTTGAATGGTTATTTTATCGCCAGTTTTAACATACTTTAAGAAACCTGCACCTAACTGATCAATTGCAATAACATTACTATTTTCCCAGTTTCTTGCAAGAATAATTCCAGACGCTGCCAAACTATCAATGGTTTCAGAAAATAGCATTGCACTAGGGCCAATACCCATTGAGCAAATGGTTTGAATAACCAAACCACCAGTTGTTGAACCAATTGTTTTTGGCAAACATAAAACTTTACCTGTTAGATTTTTATTATAAATATCCGGATTGTTTTGGTCTGAACAAATAACTTGCTTTGCATTTTTTAAAGCACTTTTTTGAAACGTTGCAAGAGTGTTAACACCTTGAGTACTAACAACAGCTTCACCAACTAAACTTCCACCTGCAACAACTCTACCCTTAAACTTTTTCATTATTTCACCCCTCCAGTTATAATATTTAAAATATCATCATTCTTATAGAATCTTGCAGATGAATATGTTCTTAATTTATTACTACTGGTTATAATAGGTTTTTTGCCAGCAATTGGATTATTGGTATACATTAATGGGCAAATACTGCTCACCCTTGCTCCCGTTTTAACCAACTTCTCATAAGTCTCAGTTTTTCTAAACAAATCTGCTACTTGAGGACTGGTTGTTAAAATTGTTCTAACGGTAACTTTCTTTCTATTATTCTCTGATAATTTATCAATAATCTTATTAGCCCACTCGTTTAATTGATTATAAGATAAATGAGGACAACCAATAAAACACAAGCTTGGTTTAACATCAAGCTTCTTCCATAGAATAGGATAACTCTTATAAACTTTTTCCAAATCTTTATCTGTTATTGTTATAACCTTTGCTTCTTTTTTAACTAACTTCTTTTTACCCAACTCTTTTGCTTCTGGAGTTAAGTTATCGATGTGATATAACCCAACTGAACCATTTGATGCACAAGCAGCGCCAAAATCTTTTAAATATCCTTTAACATCATCAGTTAACTCTTCACCTAAGAATTTATCTAACCCAATAATATAAGGAACATCTTCCATAACTTTTAAACCAATTGCACTTCCTAATATTTGAGCTTCTGGAAGTTTTGATGTTTTAAGTTCTATAACCCAATCAGCCTTTCTTCCCTCATCAGTTAACAAACCAAACTCAGGAACTTTTCCAAGTATTGCAGAAAACAAATCTAACATTCCACTATTTCTATTGCATCTTGCACCTAAAACAGAGTTGGCATAAACAACTGCTGAACTTTCAGCCCAACCTAAAATATCACCTTTGGCTGGAGTGTTACCAACCTCATCAAAATAAGATGTGCAAGTGAAACTTTTTGAATCTTTTAAGCCAATCTTTTTTAATTGTTCTTCATACCTTTTTTGTTGGCCATACATAATTTTGCTAAATATTAATTTGTTTAATATTCCACATTTAACATTTTCATAATCTATTGGCCTAGGGTCAACAGTAAAAGGCTCTTTTGTTTTTATTCCAGCGTCAATAATTTCATCCATTATTCTAAACAATGGTTTAATCAAACTTATTCCAAACGATGTTACAAAATGGCTACCATGAGTTAATGGCACAAGTTTTGTTGCACCAAAAACATCACCAAAATCAACAACCGTTTTCATTATTTTAGCCATTGTTTCTCCTTGAGAACCAGCTAAAATCTCTTTCTCTTCCTTAGTTAATTTCATTCTTACCCCTCCATACTTAAATATTATATCACACAACACCATAAATGCTAAATGATTTAAAGCATATAATATAAAAACATATCAATAAATCAAATCTGACACTTTGTCACAACTTTCTGACAATATATGTAATACATATTACAAAAACAGTTGTTTTAGTTTTTAAATTAAACACGTTCAGTTACCACACCCCTAACAAAAACCACCTACAAACAAATAAACCAACTCGAAAGCGTCTGCTTGTTTATTTAAAAAAATATTAAAAATCACTTCATACAAAACAAACAAAGAAGTTCTTGCCATCTTTTTTCAGCCACAATATTATTTATTAAATTAGTTAATAATAACCTTATTTTGTTATGAAAGTTTTTAATGGTGTGGTATACTAATTTTCAAGGAGATTTTATTATGAAAGCAAAAAAAGTTATCATATCTATTTTTAATATTTTATTTATTATTTTATGTCTTGGGATTGTTACTTTAGGTGTTTTTTCTTTAATTCAAGTTATAATCGGCAAAGGCTTTGTAAAAGAGGGAATAGGAAAATTTATTGGCGATTCAGCTAATGCAATTTTCACACCAATCAACGACTCAGTATCTTCACTTTTTAGACCAATGAAAATTGATGTTAATATTTTAAAAATGATTGCAATTATAACCCCAACAGCAATAAGCTTACTTTTAGCAGTATTTTCTTTAATCGTTATGATTAAAGTTTTAAGAGATAAAAATTGCAAAGTAACTTCAATTATAAATATGATTTTATCAATTTTAGGATTTGCATTAGTTCTAGCATGTTTATTTGTTTTAATCTCAAATAAATTTATTAAAAACTTAATGCCATTCCTTCAATCAAATTGGTTGTTTATCACTTTTGGAGGTGCATCTTTGTTATCATTTGGAACAGCACTTATCGCCTGCATAACTTCAGGTTATGTCCCAAAATCACAAATGGCAAACGTTCCTAACCAACAAGGTAATCAATTTAATGGTTATGCAAATAATCCACAAGTTACCCAAGCTCAACCTCAAGCAAACCCAATGCAAGCAGGCGCTCAACCTTACCCAACTCAAACAGGTCAATATGTTCAACCAAATCAAGCAACTGCTCAACCAAATCAATATGGTCAACCACAAACAGATTTATCTCAAATGGGAACAACCTCACCTGAAACATCTCAAATGAACACAACTCAAGCAACACCTTTTGTTTCTTCAGTGCAACCACCATCAAACCCATTTGAACCAACACCATCTGCAACTAACAACGCTTTCACTAATCCAACAGGATCATATTCAACAACCCAAACATCTTACACTAATCCTGCTGGAGCATATTCTGCAAACCCAACAACAAGTTACACAAATCCAGCAACAACATATCAAACAGGAGCAACTCAACCAACCACACCATACCCAACTTCAACACCTTACGTTGCACCAACTCCAACCGATATGCCAGCAGGAACAACAAGTTCAGTTAATCCAAACCAAACAAACGCAGGATTTCCAACTGACCCAAATAATCAATAAAATTAAGCCTTTAAGAAACTCTTAAAGGCTTTTTATATGCTTTTAAACAAATTAAGGTTGCTTTTATTATAATTTTTATATAATATAATAACTGTAATTAAAATATAATTGCATTTATGCAGTTAAAAAGATGTTGATTGTTAAAGTTCAATAAGGTTTTTAAATGTTATGTAATTAACATTAATACTTTTATTAAACCTAATAGCAACTAAAACTTAGCCACATAAAAGCATTTAAAAATTAGGAGAATAATATGATTGAAGTTAATAACGTGAGTTTAAGATTTGGAAGCAGATCACTTTTTGAAGACGTTAACCTAAAATTCACTAAAGGCAATTGCTATGGAATTATTGGAGCAAACGGTGCCGGAAAAAGTACTTTTTTAAAAATCTTAACAGGAGAAATTCAACCTAGCAAAGGTGAAGTTTTGGTTGGAGCAAAAGATAGAGTTTCTGTTCTTGCGCAAGACCAAGAAAAATATAACGATTTCACCGTTTTGCAAACAGTTATTAAAGGCCACAAACGCCTAGTTGAAATTATGGAAGAAAAAGACGCTCTATACGCAAAGCCTGATTTTAACGAAGCAGATGGAATGAGAGCTGCAGATTTGGAAACTGAGTTTATGGAATTAAACGGTTGGGAAGCCGAAAGCGAAGCCCAATCCCTTTTAAACAACATGAATATTCCTTCAGATTTGCATGAAAGATATATGTGTGAAATCGAACCTAAAATTAAAGTTAAGGTGCTGCTTGCTCAAGCATTATTTGGAAATCCAGACATTTTGATTCTAGACGAGCCAACCAACAACCTAGACACTCAAACAATTCGTTTCTTAGAAAACTTCCTAATCAACTTCGAAAACACACTTATTGTTGTTTCCCACAATCGTCACTTCTTAAACAAAGTGTGCACCCACATTTGCGACGTGGATTATAACAAAATTAATATGTATGTTGGAAACTACGATTTCTGGTATGAAACAAGCCAACTTCTTCTTCGCCAACAAAAAGAAGCAAATAAGAAGATGGAGCAACGTGCAAAAGAATTGCAAGAATTTATTGCAAGGTTTAGCGCAAACGCCAGCAAATCTAAACAAGCAACATCAAGAAAGAAAGAGCTTGAAAAGCTTACATTAAACGATATTAAACCATCAAATAGAAAATACCCTTATATTGATTTCAAAATTGAAAGAGAACCTGGTAATGATATTTTAAGAGTTGAAAACTTAAGCAAAAAAGGCGTTTTTGAAAACGTTAGCTTCACTGTTTATAAAAACGATAAAATCGGATTTGTTAGTTCAAAAGAATCAACAATAACTGCATTGTTTAAAATCTTGGCTGGGGTTGACACTGACTACACCGGAACATTCACTTTCGGAAAAACCATAACCGTTGGATATTTACCTCAAAACTATAATGAGTTTTTTGATGGATGCGATTTAAACCTAGTTGAATGGCTTGCTCAATATAGCAAAGAAAAAGAACAAACATTTGTTAGAAGCTGGCTAGGAAGAATGCTTTTTGCAGGTGAAGAAGGCTTGAAAAAAGCAAAAGTTCTAAGTGGTGGAGAAAAAGTTAGATGTATGCTAGCAAGAATGATGCTTTTAAGCGGAAACTTCCTTATCTTTGATGAGCCAACTAACCACTTAGATTTGGAAAGCATAACAGCATTAAACAAATGCTTAACAAACTTTAAAGCAAACATATTGCTTTCTTCTCACGACCAAGAATTAATGCAAACAACTTGCAATAGAATAATTCAAATTGAAGACACAAAAGTTTACGATAGAGAAATCTCTTACGATGAATTCTTAGAAAAAAATAATATGAATCAATAATTTTTTATTAATTCAAAATTTAAACAAATAATTATAATAAAAATACACAGCTAAATTTAATTTTAACTGTGTATTTTTTATTATTTATTATGTCTAAAAATAAAACTTTCTAACAATTGCCTCTTTTAGTTTTGGGTTAAATAAGTTTAATGCAAAACACATTAGTTTATATTTTCCACCAACAACGTTTGTTTTTCTTAAAAACTTTTTCTTAGCCAGTTTCAAAACAACTTTTGCAACTTTAATTGGCGCCATTCCATTTTGCTCGTCTTTTTCCATTGCAGAAATTGCATTGTTGCAGTTTTTAGCATAAGGGTTATTTTCTTCAAGCTTTGCCTTTTTTCTAACTGCCGTGAAGTTTGTTTTCACGTCACCTGGGTGAACATTAACAACCTTTATATTAAATTCTTTAACTTCGCTTCTTAATCCACTAGCAAAAGTATCTAAAGCAGATTTGCTCGCTGAATAATAAACTTGAAATGGAATTGGAACAAAACTAGCAACAGAACTCACGTTTATAATTCTTCCACTCTTATTTTCTCTCATGCTCGGTAAAACACACTTTGTTAGATTCACAGCCCCAAAAAAATTCACATCAAAAAGTTTCTTAGCATCACTAACTTCTGTGAACTCAATTGGTCCACTTATTCCCATTCCGGCATTGTTAACCAAAACATCAATTTTGCCATGCTTTTCATTAATTTTAGCTATTAAATTATTGCACTCATCTTCATTGCAAATATTAACCCTTTCATAGTTAAATTCAACATCGTTCAACTCTCTTTGCCCAACGCCATAAACAACGTAATTTTCTTTTAAAAATAAATTTGCAATTTCTAAACCAATCCCACTGGAAGCTCCTGATATAACAACCACTTTTTTATTTGGGTATTCCATATTTCACCTCTATTTTAAATTTTAACCTATTTAATGTGTTATGGCAATTAAATAAATATAAAACAACAAATCACCTTGCCATAATCATCTTTTAATCACCTTTATTCGCTTTGAAAAATTAGTGGTGTTATTATATAATTAAATATAATATAAATATGTATTTCAATTTGTAAATAAATATAAACAAATTACTTAAAATAAAAGAGAATAAATATGGTTAAAAATAAAAACAAAATAACTTTAATCTCAATATTCCTCGCATTACTTTTTATTGGTCTTGCTATTTTATTTGTTCCAAACCAAACAAATCAAATAACAAGCATTAGCCAAGAAAACGTGGTTTCAGCAAATGAAGAAGAAAGATCATACATAACAATCACAAACACCATGATTGATGCAAATCTTTATCAAGCACTTTGCAATAAATATATGAGCACGCATGGAGGCGAGGAGCCTGAAAGCTTAACAAGCATCACATTCACCGACATAACTGAACTAACAATAACAAACGCTTATATTGAATCAATTGCAGGAATTGAATATTTCTATTTTGATAATCTTGAAGTTTTAAATCTTTCGGGCAATAAAATAACAACGGTTAACACCGAACACTTTTCTAACATGCCAAAACTTAAAGAACTTTATTTAAACGACCAAAAAGAAGATGTTTTAGAAGAAGTTACTTTAAGCGTTAATCCTTATGGTTCAAGAGATGATTACTATATTCCAAGCCTAGTTTACTTAAACATTTCTGGCAACATGATTAAAAAAATAGATTTAAGTGCATTAACCAAAAGCGACCACGTTGCAGGGCTTCACACACTAGTTGCAAACAACAACCAAATTTCAAGCATTGATTTAAGTGGAATAATAAACAATAACGAGGGCAAAACAACAATCAACCTTTCATATAACCTATTCACAAAAGCAAACAGCATTGTTTTACCTCGCCCTCAAAACATCGCTTCAATTGAATATAAAGTATATTTAATAGGAAATGCAATTAATGAAGAGATTAATTACCCAAACGTTGATTATGTTTTGGGCCTACAAATTAAACTTGAAAATGAAATAATAAACACTGAAGAAGAAAATGCACCAGAACTTAAATTCGAAGTTGATTCATTATTAACTTACGGCAAATTAAACATTGAAAACCTTGCAATTAAAGTTGATAAAATAAAAATGAATGGTGAAGAAAAAGAAATTCTTTCAACAACTTATATTAAAGAAAGCGATTTAACCTCAAGCGAAATCAACATTCTTCCAATTTTGGGAATCGGTGAGTTTGATATAACAATAGGAATATATGAAAATGAAACTTTCACTCAGTTAAACCAAATAACACTAAGCGAAACATCTCAAACCACACAAATAAATTCTTATTCAATAACCATTCTTCCAGAAACACCAACTGCAATTATGAAATACAAAAATCAAACTTATGAAATTGGAAACTTCCCTAAAATAAACTCTCCTGCAACTTTGGAATTTGATTCGGTTAACCCAAACGCAGAACTTTATTTTTCAACCGATCTTGGAAGAACTTGGCAAAAAGCAGATTCTTATAAAATAACAACTGGCGGAATGAACTCAATTTATGTTAAAGCAATAGTTAATGAATATGAAAGCAACATTTTAAAAGTTCACACATCTGGCACAATTAATTTATATTTATCTAACGGAATATTATTTGTTATTATTTTAGTTGTTGCAATTCTATTCTTTGTTATTATTCTTCCATTGCTAGCAAGATTTTTAAAGAAAAGATAATAATTGCAAATAAAAATTATTAATTTAAAATTAATTAATAAAAAGAAAAAACTCATAGTTAATTCTATGAGTTTTGTTTTTTTATAAATAAAATTGAGAGAATGAATTAAGCGTTCTTGCAGTGATTTTTTCGCCCACCCTTCTTTGACGCATATCTTTAATTGTTAGCAAATGGCTAACTTCCATTGTTGCCTCAATATCTTGCTTAACTTGGTTTGCGAATTCTTCACTATGAACCAACGTTCCATTTTCAAAATGCACACTCATTTTTCTTGAGTCAAATGCTCCACCACCAATTATAACTGTTCTTGAATCAGAAACAATGCACCTATTAAATAAATTATCGGTTGCATATGAATAAATCTTAACGCCTTCTTGAATTAATTTAGCAAAGAAATGACGGCTTAATGCGAATTTATATTTTTTGGTTCTTTCGCCCTTGCCTGCAATTAAAATCTTAACTTCAACACCACTTCTAACTGCTCTAATAACTTCAGCTCTAATTTCATCATCTAAAAGCAAATATGGCGTTGAAATAATAATTGATTTATTTGCGTTTGCAATAACGCAAGAATAAATATTTTTACTAATAAATTCATTTGAGAATGGGGTGCTTATAAATGGTTGAATATATGTATCTGCTTTGGCTTTATTCTCTTGCTCGTTATTAAAGTTTTTCCATGTTAATTCTTCTTTAGAGAATAATCTCCAATCAGAATAAAACTCAGCAAAAACACTTTTAATAACTTCTCCAGTTAATTTAACAGCACACATCTTGCTAATTTTAGCATCTAAAACAACATCATCATTAATTCCCAAAGAACTGCAATATGCCACTTTTTCGTCTATTATGAAAATATTTTTCTTATTTCTATAATGAGTGAAGGCGCCAATACCTTTTAATGGATTAAAGCAAAGGGTTTCAATTCCATGATTTCTCATTTTTTCAAAAAGATTTCTATCTTTAAATGATTTAACACAGCCGTGGTCATCATATATCAACTTTATGTTAACCCCGTTTAAACGCCTTTCTTTTAAAATAGCAAAAATTTCATCCCAAATCTCGCTATCGGCAACTTTAAATAAATCAATTAGAATGCAATGCTTTGCGCCTTTTAAATCTTTAATTAAATCTGCACTATAAGGTTCACTTTTTGCATAATATGAAATTTGAGAATTTGAATAAATTGGCATTTTGGTTGAGGCTTGAATAAATTTGCTTAATTTAACTTGCTCTAAAGATTTTTTTTCTAAACTTTCATAAACATCTTTATTTTTTGGCAACTTTTCTGAAATTTCAAACTCAATATCTTTCCAAAGTTTTCTTTGAGATGATTTACCTCTTTTAACATTTAAGTAAGAATAAATAACACATGCAGTTAATGGAAGAATTACCATAAACAAAGCAATTGTGAACCTCATATGAGGTTGATTTTGAGTGAAAAATGTTATGAACCAAAAACTCAAAGCACAAATCACACCCAACACAACATAAGCATACATTCCAACAAAAATAGATAGCACCAAAAATAATGCTAAATTAATAATAACCGACATAGTTAAAACAAATTGAGTTGAATTAAAAAATTTATTTAAACTTTTCATAAATAACCCTTTATATCACACGCAGTTTGCGAGCATACTTAAACCTAATATATAAATATTAACATATTGCAAAAAGAATT
>JAZUCB010000203.1:0-1598 GCA_045638985.1 Clostridia bacterium | reverse complement strand
AAATCATCAATTAAAACACCAATATATGAGTTATCGCGAGTTAAAACCATCTCTTCCTTACCCAAAACATATTGACCAGCATTTATTCCAGCAACAATACCCTGAGCACCAGCTTCCTCATAACCACTTGTTCCATTGATTTGACCAGCAAAATATAAACCTTTAATATTTTTAGCCCCTAAAGTTGGGTACAACTGCAAACTATCAATACAATCATATTCAATCGCATAAGCATCTCTCATTATGAAAGCGTTTTCAAAACCAACTAAAGAATGAACCATTTGTTCTTGAATAAAAGTTGGCATACTAGTGCTAAAACCTTGCAAATACATCTCATCAGTAGATAAAGCCTCAGGCTCTAAAAATAATTGATGCCTTTCTTTATCAGCAAATCTAACAATTTTAGTTTCAATACTAGGGCAATACCTAGGGCCTTCGCCCTTAATTTTACCACTATACATTGGTGCATGTTTTAAATTGTCTAAAATTATCTTATGTGTTTTTGCATTAGTGTAAGTTAAATAACAATCAGCAACATTTTTAATCTTCTTATTAGAATTCAAAAAAGAGAACGGTTGAATATTATCATCACCCTTTTGAACTTCAAGCTTGCTATAATCAATAGTTTTAGCATCAACCCTAACTGGCGTACCAGTTTTAAATCTTCTAATCAAAAAACCTAAATCAATCAAAGATTTTGTTAACTTGGTTGCATTTGCAAAACCATTTGGACCACAACTTTTAGTGTATTTACCAACAATAATATTACTATTTAAATAAACACCACAACAAACAACAACTGTTTTACATTCAAAAGTGTCACCCTGATCAGTTTTAACACCAACAACTTTTCCATTTTTAGTTAAAATTTTAGAAACTTCAGCTTGCTTAATAGATAAATTAGGCAATTTTTCTAAAAACTTTTTCATATTAGTATGATATAAAACTTTATCTTCTTGAGCACGCAAACTTTGAACAGCAGGACCTTTAGAAGAGTTTAACATTCTTCTTTGAATAGAGGCACTATCAGCAATCAAACCCATTACACCACCAAGAGCATCAATTTCACACACTAAATGACCTTTAGCTGTTCCACCAATACTAGGATTACACGCCAAAAAAGCTATACTATCCAAATTCAATGTTAGCAATAATGTTTTTATTCCCTTTTTTGCTAAAATATGCGCTGCTTCACAACCAGCATGCCCACTTCCAACAACAATCGCATCAAAATCCTTAATTATTTTTTTCCCCATACTAAAAAACCTTATAAATCAAATAAACATAAAATAAGCTTAAGTGTTATTTTCTTTAAACGAAAATAACATTTATTATATTTGTAAATAATTTATAAAACTATTTACCAACACAAAATTTACTAAAAATTGTATTAACAATTTCTTCTGTGTTGCTAGTTCCCGTAATTTCACCTAAAAAGCTCCAAGCATCTTGCATGTCAATAGAAATCATATCTAAGGTTAACCCAGCATCAATAGCTTTAATTGCATTACCAAAACAATCAACAGCTTTTTTAATTAAATTAATATGCCTAACATTGGTTAACAATAAAGAATTTAATACTTTCTTATCAATCAACA
>JAZUCB010000202.1:0-8703 GCA_045638985.1 Clostridia bacterium | reverse complement strand
AAGAAGATTTAAAACTAATTTATAAAGATTACCCAGTTAACGCATTGGTTAAATTAATCGAAAAATGTGGAGAAATTAATCAAAAGATGAAATTCAATTGTAATCCAACAATTGTTGTTGATAATTTCTTGTTATATATTTTGGAGGTAAAATATTTATGTTGCAAAATTTAGCTTTTAAACTTAAAAGCGTTAATTATAAACTTGAAAGCAAAGAAGAACTAACAGAGGGACAAAAGGTTATTTGCAATATTAATGGTGATTTGTTCTTTGGTGAAGTGGTTAGATGTTGTTCTAAAAAATTAGAAGGAGAAACTGCTCAATTTGTTAGAACAGCAAATAAAGATGATTTTAAAAAAGTTGAGAACAATATATCTAAAAAAGATAATGTTTTAGATATAACAAAGAATCTAATTAAAAAATATGACTTAAAGATGAAATTAGTTGATGTTGAGTTCACAATTGATAATTCAAAAATCATAATTAGCTATGTTTGTGAAGATCGAGTTGATTTTAGAGAATTAGTTAAAGAATTAGCAAGTAATTTGAAATCAAGAATAGAGTTAAAGCAAATAGGTATTAGGGATCAAGCAAAAATAGTTGGATCTTTGGGTATTTGCGGAAAAGAAGTTTGTTGTAAACAATTTTTAGACGATTTTGATAAAGTGAGTATTAAAATGGCTAAAGTTCAAGGGCTTTCATTAAATCCAACAAAAATTAGTGGGGTTTGCGGAAGGTTAATGTGTTGCTTGGCTTATGAGAACGAGCTTTATTCAGAGTTGAGTAGTAAAATGCCAAAACTGAATGCATTAGTTCAAACTCCAGATGGTGAAGGGGTTGTTTGCTTTAATAATTTATTAAAACAAACTGTTTCGGTTAAGTTCACAAGTGAAAATGATGTTAAAGTTAGTGATTATGAATTAAAAGATATTAAAGTGATTCCAAAAGAAAAGGGAAAAAATGCATAGTTTTTTAAAACAAAATGAAAGATTAGATGATTTGCAAATAAATAACTTATTTATAATTCAAGATCCTAAAGGATATTGTTTTACTTCAGATGCAGTTCAACTTGCTAATTTTGTTAGGTGTAAAAAAGGTGATAACGTTGTTGATTTGTGTTCTGGGAGCGGTATTGTTGGAATTTTAGTAAACGCTAAAAACAACTTGAATAAAGTTTGGTTAGTTGAAATTCAAGCAAAACTTGCTGATATGAGTGCAAGATCAATAAAAATGAATGGTTTAGAAGATAAGATTGAAGTTATTAATAGGCCACTTCAAAATGTTTCATCAGTTTTGGCTGGGTATAGGGTTGATTGCGTGGTGTGTAATCCACCATATAAAAAACAAAACACTGCCAAATTACTTAATGAGAGTGAAGAAAAATCTATCGCTCGTCATGAGATCACTGTAACGTTAAAAGAGATCGTTAAAGAGGCTAGTTTGCTTTTAAAATTTGGTGGCAGATTTAACACAATAATAAAAGAAGAGCGCTTAATTGAATTAATAAATTATTGCTCTGAGTTTGGAATTGAAGTTAAGAGAATTAAAGTTTTGAAAAGTGTTAAAGGTGCTAATGTGGTTATTGTTGAAGGAATTAAAGGAGGGAAAAGTGGCTGTTCTATTGAAGTGTAGTCACGAATAATTATGTTATTTTTAGTTGCAACACCAATTGGAAATATGAGTGAAATAACGTTAAGAGCAATTGAAACCTTAAATAGCGTTGATTATATATTATGTGAAGACACTCGAACAAGTTTAAAACTATTAAAGCATTATGATATAAATAAACCTTTATATTCTTATCATAAATTTAATGAAAATAGTAAAATAGATTTAATTATTTCCGATTTAAAAGCAGGAAAAAACATTGCGCTTATTTCTGATGCTGGCATGCCAGGGATATCTGATCCAGGTAATATTTTAGTTAATGCGTGCATAAAAAAAAGCATAGAATATACTGTTATTTCAGGGCCAACGGCATTTTGTAATGCATTTATTTTAAGTGGGTTTGAACCCCCATTTTCATTTATTGGATTTTTACCAAATAAAAATAAAGATATTGAAGAATTGTTAGTGCCTTTTGCAAATATTAATTCTTGTTTAATATTTTATGTTTCACCGCATGATATTAGTAAATTTTTTCAACTTGTTAATAAACATTTGCCAAACAGAAAAAAATGTGTGGTGAGAGAAATTTCTAAGAAATTTGAAGAAGTTACTTTTGTTGATGAAAATTTGGAATATGAAGGAATTGACAAAGGTGAATTTGTGGTTATTTTAGATAAACCAAAATTTGAAGAAGTTGAGGCTTGCAATATTGAAGATGAAATTTTAAATGAATTAAAATTAGACATAAGCAAAACTGAAGTTGCTAAAAAGATTGCAAAAAAATATAATTTAAGTAAAAATGAAGTTTATAAAAAGGTTGTTGAACTAAGTGGAAAGTAAAGATTTGCCTAAGAATTATTTGGAACATGTTAAGGAAATTTTAGGCGAAAAAGAGTTTAATGATTTCCATAAATTTATAATGGAAAATGAAGTTAAAAAAAGTGTTACTTTTAGTAATAAAGCAACAACTTTTTTTATTAACGAAAATTTACCTGAGGCTGAAAAAATTGAACTTGCTGAGTTTGGTTATTATATTCCTAATGATTATAAAATAGGAGATTCATTATTAAATCATGCAGGAGTAATTTATAGTCAAGATTCATCATCTATGATTCCAGTTGAGCTATTAGGGATTGAAGAGGGTGATTTTGTTTTAGATTTATGTGCTGCTCCTGGTGGAAAAAGTATTCAAATACTTAATAAATTAAATAACACAGGCTTGCTTGTTTCTAATGAAATTGAATATTCTAGGGCAAAAATTTTATTTGAGAATATAACTAGAATGGGATTTAAAAATAGTGTTATAACAAACTCAGATGCAAAGATGTTTGCAAAAAGCGAGTTGTTGTTTGATAAAATTCTTGTTGATGCACCGTGCTCTGGCGAGGGGTTGGTTGCAAAGGCAAAAACAACAATTGATTGGAAGCCAGAATATGTTGTGCCTAACGCGGAACGCCAGTTGAGTATTTTAAACACTATTAAATCTAGCTTAAAAAACGGTGGAGTGTTGGTTTATTCAACCTGCACATTCAACACAAAAGAAAATGAGGAAGTTGTTTTTAACTTTTTGAAGCAAAATCCAGAATTTGAATTGGTTAATCCTCCTGAAAAATTTAGTAAAAAATTAGATAGTGGAATTTCTGTTTTCGATAAAGATATGAGTTGTTGTTTAAGGTGCTATCCTCATAAAAGTAATGGATCAGGGCAGTTTGTTGCAATCTTGAGAAAGAACGGTGAAAAACAAGAAATAAAAAAAATAAATATATATAAAAAGAAATTGCCTTCTCGAGAACATAAGATTATAACCGAATTTCTTGATAGTATTTTGGTTGATTCGAGAGGGTTAGTTGATAATATATATAAAGTTAATAGTAATATTTATTTACTAGCTTCTGAGTTAGATTTTAATCCCATTAACATATTATGCAATGGATGTGTGTTGGGCGAGATGAGTGGAGAAATTATAAAACCTAACCATTGTTTTTTTAAAAAATATGGAAATGAGTTTAAACTTAAAATTGAATTGGATGAAAGCTCTGCAAAGAAATATATTAAAGGTGAGCAACTTGAGGTTGACTCTAGTTTAAAAGGTTACGGTGTGTTTTTATATAAGGGTTTTGTTTTGGGTGGTTTTAAAACAACTAATGGAAGGGCAAACAATTTATATCCTAAAAATTTAAGGGTTTAAATAAATTTACAAATAAAACAACTTAAAATTGCACTTAAAAGATTTAAAAACAATGCTAGAGGAATTGCGTAACGCAGTTTCTCTATTTTTGTTTTGCTAAGCATT
This sequence comes from Clostridia bacterium, assembly GCA_045638985.1. Classification (GTDB taxonomy): domain Bacteria; phylum Bacillota; class Clostridia; order Christensenellales; family UBA1242; genus UBA11490. The sequence goes on along the minus strand of JAZUCB010000202.1, from coordinate 4,803 downwards.
ATTGATGAAACGAAAAAGGTTGCTTCGCTTGTTGCCATTATGCAAGAAGCACAGTTTCCAATATAACTATCAACGCCATAAATATTAAAAATGTTTGTTAAAATAGCCAAGCTTCCACTTCCTGAAAAGTTCTTAATTATAATTAGTTCACTTAATTCCACGGGTATTCCTAAAAGTTTAAAAAATGGCGAAAAGAAGGTGAAAATATAAGAATGCATACCACTTTGCATATATATTTCAATGGCGATTAAAATTGCAACTAAATAAGGTGTTAAAGATAGTATTAAATCAAAAGAGTTTTTTGCGCCTTTAATAAAACTATTATATGTGTTATTCTTTTTATATTGGCTATATATTATTAAAAGTAAAATGCAAACAGGAATAAATAGAGAACTGATCATGGATTGTCCTTAAATATTTTTTTAAAAAGCTTTAATAAAAAAATTCCAATTATTAGGCAAATAAAAGAAACCAAAAGTGTTGGCAAAATTATTTTCGAAGGATTTGAACTTCCAGCAAAAGATCTTAAGCTGATTATTGTTGTGGGTATAATTTGAAGGTTGCAAGTGTTTAAAATTAAAAGGGCAATAATTGGATTTGTTGCTTTTGTGTAGTTTTTATCCATTAATTTTATTGCATTAATTCCGCTTGGTAGGCTGGCATTACCCATTCCAAGCATGTTGCAAGAAATATTTAATGAAATTTGATCTTTCGTTGATTTGGGTAAGTTGCCAAATATAAAATCGATAGGCTTGTTTAAAAATTTACTTAATTTTAAATTTAATTTTGTATCTTCAATGATTTGAAGAATGCCTAACCAAAATGAATAAATAGCCCATAATTGAATAATTAATTCAATAGCTTTTGAACTTCCATTTAATAATGAAGTTAAAGTTGATTGGGGGTTGGTTACAATTAATAAAACTGAACTAAAACAAATTAAAATAACCCAAATTATATTCATAAAACCCCCATAAACAAAGTAAGATAAAAACACGAAAACAAGCTTATTAATATATATTAATTAATTTTCTGGTATATGAAATTTTATATAACACTTTACAATTGAAGTTTTCGTTGATATAATCTTAAATGAATAAAATATAGGAGAAAATTATGAGTAAAAAATATTATATAACAACCCCAATTTATTATGCCAGTGGAAAGTTGCATGTTGGGCATTGCAATAGCACGGTTTTTGCAGATGCTTGTGCAAGATTTAAAAGAATGCAAGGGTGTGATGTAATGTTTTTAACAGGCTCTGATGAACATGGAATGAAAATTGAAACATGTGCTAAAAAAGAGAATTTAGATCCTAAAACTTTTGTTGATAGAGTTGTTGATGATTTTAAAAACATTTGGAGTATTCTTGATATTAGTTATGATAAATTTATCAGAACAACAGATAAAGAGCACGAAGAATGTGTTGAAAAAATAATGCAAAAGTTGTTTGATAATGATGAAATTTATTTAAGTAAATATGAGGGGCATTATTGTGTTCCTTGCGAAACTTACTACACAGAAAGTCAGCTTGTTGATGGAAATTGTCCTGATTGTGGAAGACCAGTTCAATATTCAAGTGAGGAGTGCTATTTCTTAAGATTAAGCAAATATCAAAAGTTTATTGAAGAGTTATTTGCTAGAGAAGATTTCTTAGTTCCAATATCTAGAAAAAATGAAATTTTTAATAATTTTGTTAAACCAGGTGTTCAAGATTTATGCCTAACAAGAACATCTTTTGATTGGGGAATTAAAGCGCCTTTTGATCCAAAACATGTTATTTACGTTTGGTGTGATGCTTTAATTAACTATATTTCCGCATTGGGTTATGGAACTGATAATGATGAAAACTTTAAGAAATATTGGCCGGCAAATGTTCATGTTATAGGTAGAGATATAACAAGATTCCACGCCGTTATTTGGCCAATTATGTTGAAGATGATAGGTGTTGAACCACCAAAACAAATTCATTCAACCGGTTTTGTTACTTTAAAAGGTGATAAAATTTCTAAGAGTAAAAGTAATGGATTTAGTCCTGAAGTTTTATGTGAGAGATATGGCTCCGATGCTTTAAGATATTTCCTTTTAAAAGAAGGCCCTATATATCAAGATATTCCATACTATAGCGATGTTTTCTTGAAAACAATAAATAGCGATTTGTGTAATGATTTAGGTAATTTGGTTAGCAGAACTTTAGCTATGCTTGGTCAAAGCTTTGAAGGAATTATTCAAGCACCAAACGCTTTTGAAGAAATCGATAATGGTTTAATTGAAAGTTGCAACAAATTATATTCTTTAGTTAGTTCATATATAGATGAACAAAGAACTGATTTAGCCCTAAAAGAGATTTTTGCTGTTATTAGAAGTGCAAATAAATATATTGATGAAACAACGCCTTGGATTTTGGCAAAAACAGAAGAGGGCAAAGAAAGATTAAAAACGGTTTTATATGTTTTAAGTGAAACTATTAGAATTTGTTCTGTTTTGCTTCAACCATTCTTAACAAAAATTCCAGCTCAAATATTTGACCAATTTAATACTCCAGAAAATTTAAGAACCTTTGATTCTGTTGGAAATTTTGGAATTGCTAATCATGGAATAAAAACAACAAAAAAAGAAGCAATATTTGCCAGAATTAACGTTGAAAAAGAATTGCAAGTTTTAGATGCAGAAGCAAATAATAAAAAGGCTGAGGTTAAAAAAGAAAAAGTGGTTGAAGAAAAAGCAAACAACTCAAATGAAATAACAATTGATGATTTCTGCAAAGTTAAATTAGTTGTTGGTGAAGTTGTTGAAAGTGAAAGGGTTGAAGGTTCAACAAAATTATTAAAAAACACAGTGGTTATTAATGGTGTTAAAAGAACAATAGTTAGTGGCATTGCGCAATTTTATAGTCCTGAAGATATTATTGGTAAGCAAGTTGTTGTTGTTGAAAATTTGAAACCAATTAAGTTAAAAGGCATATTAAGCGAGGGTATGATTTTGTGTGCGTCAAACGATAAAGAGAATAAATTAAGCTTGGTTTCTCCATTAGATAAAATGCCTGATGGAAGTGAGGTATGTTAGGTTTAATTGATATTCATGCGCATTTAACGGATGAAAAATATAATTCAAATATTGATGATATAATAAACAACTTCAACAGTGAAAACATTAAAAGTGTTTTCACTGTTGCTTATAATAAACAAACAATAAAACAAAGTGTTGAATTGTGTGATAAATATGAAAATGTTTATGCTGTTATAGGAGTTCATCCTGATGATGCTGATGATTTTACGCCTGAGGTGGAAAGAATGATTGAGTGCTATGCAAACCATGAAAAAGTGCTTTCTATAGGCGAAATTGGATTAGATTATCATTGTTTAGATAATTCGCAAGATGTTGAAAAAATCAAACAAAAACAAAAAAACACATTCATAGCTCAATTAATATTGGCAAATAAATTAAATTTGCCAATTCAAATTCACACACGAGATGCTATGGAAGATACCATTAATATTTTAGTTAAAAATAAAGATTTGTTAAAAAATGGTGGTGTGGTGCATTGCTATTCTGGTGATGTTGAAGATTTTAAAAAAATAAAAGATTGTGGTCTTGCAATTTCTGTTGGTGGGGTTTTAACTTTTAAAAATGGTAAAAAACTTCAAGAAGTTGTTGAATTTGCCGATATTAACGATATACTATTAGAAACAGATTGTCCGTATTTAACTCCGGAGCCTTATAGGGGTAAGTGTGTTAATGAACCCAAATATGTTCGTTGCGTTGCTGAAAAAATTGCAGAACTGAAAGGAATGTCTGTTGATGATGTTATTATTGCTAATGATTGCAATGTTAGAAGAATATTTAAAAAATATAAGGGTTAAAGTTTGGGTAATATTTTAGATAAGGATTTTAAGTTCAATAAAAAATATGGGCAAAATTTTATTTTTGACCAGAATTTTTTAAACTCTGTTGTTGCAGATGCAGATGTTGATGAATTAACGCAAGTTTTAGAAATTGGAACTGGGGCTGGAACTCTAACAAAAACTTTAGCAAAAAATGCAAAGAATGTTGTGTCTTTTGAAATTGATGAGAATTTAAAATCAACTATTGCTGAGAATTTAAAAGGCGTTGAAAATGTTGAGGTTGTTTTTAAAGATATTTTAAAAGCGTCAATTCAAGAAATTGAAGATAAGTTTGAGGGTGAGTATGTTTTAGTTGCAAACTTGCCATATTATATAACAACGCCTATTATATTTAAATTTTTAGAAGAGGCAACAAAGTTAAAACGTTTAGTTATAATGGTTCAGCTTGAAGTTGCTAATAGGTTGTGTGCAAAGCCTAATTCAAAAGATTATGGAACAATAACTCCAATCATTGATTTTATGGGTAATGCTAAAATATCTCGAAAGGTAAGCAGAAAAATGTTTATGCCTATGCCTAATGTTGATAGTGCAATTGTTCGAATTGATCTAATTCCAAATAAATATGAAATTTCTGATAGAAAATTTTTAAGCAAAGTGATAAGAGGGGCTTTTTCAATGAGAAGAAAAACGCTAGTTAATAACTTAAAAAATGCTTTAAATTTATCTTCTGAAGTTTTAGAAAACGTTCTTTTTAAATTGGGGTTTGATAAAAATGTTAGAGGTGAAAGTTTATCCACTGAAAATTTTGTTGCGTTAAGTAATGAATTGTATAAAATTTTAAACAAATAACAAAAAATAATAAAAACTGCCTTAATCTGGCAAGATATTTATAAAATATTTTATTAAACTGTAAACATTTTGTTTTAAAATTAATAAATATATTTATAAATGCTGGGTT
>JAZUCB010000201.1:0-3502 GCA_045638985.1 Clostridia bacterium | reverse complement strand
TATTAAATAAATCAGATTTATTGACAATAAGTATTGCATTTTTGTTATTTATTTTATTAATAATCTCAATTTCTTCGTTTTCAACATCAACACTACCATCAATAACAAACAAAATTATATCAGACGCATCAATTAACTCTTTACTTTTTTCAATACCAATCTTTTCAACAACATCATCAGTTTCTCTTATACCTGCAGAATCAATAAGATTAAACTTAACACCATTATAAACATATGTGTCTTCTACTAAATCACGAGTGGTTCCTGAAATATTAGTAACAATTGCTTTATTATAATTTAACATTGCATTCAATAAACTACTTTTACCAACATTTGTTTTTCCTATAATACCAACCCTATAACCAGACTTAACCTTAACTCCAGTTTTACTATTAAACAAAATTTCTTCACAGTCTTTTTTTATTTTAAGCAACTCATCTTTAACCTCAACAGAAGTTTCATCTTCCAATTCCTCTTCAGGATAATCAATAGAAACTTCAACTTTAGCAAGTAGGGTGGTTAAAACATTTTGCATTTTTTCAATTTGATTTTTTAAATTACCATTTAACAAACTAGTTCCAGCTCTAACTTCACTTTCGCTCTCAGAATTTATTATATCAATAACACCTTCTGCTTCATCTAAAGAAAGTTTTCCATTAACAAAAGCGCGTTTAGTGAACTCACCAGCTTCAGCCAAAACTGCACCAGCATCAACAACAGCATTTAAAACACCTTCACTAACAGCACTTCCACCATGACATTGAAATTCAATCATATCTTCGCCAGTGTAAGAATTTGGAGACTTGAAATAAACAGCTAAACAATTATCTGTAAATACCTTAGTTTTTAATTTTCCTAAAATCATCTTTCTAGGATTTTTAATTAAATCATCTTTGTTTTTAGATGAAAAAATTTGAGATGCAATCTTTAAACTATCATCACCACTAACTCTAATTATTGAAATACCACCAGCCCCTGGGGGAGTGCTTATAGCACAAATTGTTTTATTCTTTTTTTCCATACCATAAATAATATACTTTTTTGCAAAAAAAATCAAGAGGGTAGGCAACAATGATTAAAAACAAAATAATACACACAATTCAACTCTTCACCGTTAAAAACATAAATCTCAAAAAAAGTAAAAAAAGAATAAGCAAACTACCGCTTATTCTTTTTATTTATTAAATCAATTCATCATTATTCTCTTCTTCAGATTCAACAACTTCATCAATTTCTAAATTCGCCTCAGTAAAATTCCCAGTAGAATCATTCACAACATTGCTTAAAACTTCCACTTCGTGCATTTCTTCAGCTTTTTCCTCTAATTCTTCAACACTTGGTGTTACAGCAACGCAAACTACTTTTGCATCATTTCTTAATTTCATTAATCTAACACCTTTAGTATTTCTAGAAATTTTATTAATTTCTGTTGCTTTAATTCTAATAACAACCCCATCGTTTCCAATCAACATAACATCATCATTTTCAGAAACTTGTTTTAAATTAACTAACGCACCAGTTTGCTCATTAAACACACCAGCTTTTGTTCCCGAACCTAAACGATTTTGAGTTCTATATTCTTCACTAGGAGTTCTTTTTCCATAACCATTCTCAGAAATAGTAAACATATCAAGATCTTTATTAACAACAACCATATCAACAACGAAATCATCATCAGTCAATCTAATACTCTTAACACCTTGAGTATCTCTACCCATAGGACGAACATCACTTTCATTAAATCTAATACATTTTCCACTATGACTAGCAATTAATATATCATCTGAACCAGAAGAAACAAACACTCCAATCACTTCATCGTCATCAATTAATTTAATAGCAATCTTTCCACCTTTACGAATATTATCAAATTCACTTAGTGGAGTTTTCTTAACAAATCCTAATTTTGTTGCAAGAATCAAGTTACCATTTTCAATTGAACTGCGAGGAATAATATTAGTTATTCTTTCTTCATTATCTAATTGAAGAAGATTAATAACAGCTCTACCTTTAGCTATTTTAGCAGATTCTGGCACTTCATAAGCCATTAAAGTATAAACCTTACCCAAACTACTAAAACACATCAATTCATCGTGAGTGCTGGTCAAGAACACATTTTCAACCCAATCTTCTTCTTTAGTTTTATGACCAACAACACCAACACCACCTCTATGTTGAGATTTATATTCACTAATTGGCATTCTCTTAATATAACCACCGTGAGTTAATGAAATAACAACATCTTCTTTTTCAATTAAATCTGCAATGTTTATATCTGAAAAATCTAAAGAAATTTCTGATTTTCTTGGTTGACCATAATTTTCTTTAATTTCAATTAAATCTTGTTTAATAATATTAAGAATTTTTTCTTCACTTTCTAAAATACTTTTTAATTCTCTAATAATATCTTCTGTTAATTGTAAATCTTGTTTAATTTTTTCAACTTCCAAACCTGTTAACTTTTGCAATCTCATATCCAAAATTGCTGTTGCTTGTTTTTCAGTTAATTCAAATAATTGAGTTAATTTATTTATAGCATCTTGCTTATCATCTGAAAGTTTAATTTGTTTAATAACTTCATCAATATTTGCAAGCGCAATAACTAAACCTCTTAAAATATGAGCTTTTTGTTCTGCTTTATCTAAATCAAATTTAGTTCTTCTTGTTATAACTTCTTTTTGGAAGTTTAAATAATGATTTAAAATTTCTTTTAAATTTAAAACTTTAGGAACTCCATTAACTAAAGCCAACATTATTGCACCAAAGCTTACTTGCAACTGAGTATGTTTATATAAAGAATTTAAAACAACTTGAGCATTAGCATCTTTTTTAACATCAATAACAATCCTCATTCCTTCTCTGTCACTTTCTTCTTTGATGTCACTTATGCCTTCAATTCTTTTATTTTTAACCAAATCAGCAATTTGAATAATTAATTTTGCTTTATTAACCTGATAAGGAATTTCTGTTATAACAATTCTGTTTCTAGTGCCATTATTAAACTCTTCAATTTCAGCACGAGAACGAATAACAAATGTTCCTTTACCAGTTTCATACATTTCTTTAATACCTTTTCCACCAAGAATTATTCCTTTAGTTGGAAAATCTGGGGCAGGGATATACTTCATTAATTCTTCAATTGTTATTTCTGGATTTTCAATTAATGCAACAACACCATTACACACATCATTTAAATTGTGGGGTGGAACATTAGTTGCCATACCAACAGCAATACCATCAGAACCATTAACAAGTAAATTTGGAAATCTAGAAGGCAACACAACTGGTTGCATTTCACTCTCATCAAAGTTAGGATAAAAATCAACAGTGTCTTTATCTATTCCATTTAGCATTTCAAAAGCTATTTTACTCAATCTTGCCTCTGTGTATCTTTGAGCAGCAGGAGAGTCACCATCAACGCTTCCAAAGTTACCATGGCCATCAACCAATGGGCAATTTATTGTGAAATCTTGGGCCAATCTAACCAATGCATCATAAATAG
>JAZUCB010000200.1:0-1716 GCA_045638985.1 Clostridia bacterium | reverse complement strand
CCTAAGACCGCTTGGCCTCCGACTTCAGAATTGCTAATTCATTTAGTTCTTCAGATTCAACAATTCCATATTTCACTTCAAATGTTGTTAGTTCATACACAATTGAAAGTGCAGCTATAACACTTCCAACATCAACTAGATTTGGTTACACAACAACCACTTATGCAATCGCTTCAAATAGTGGTGCATTAAATGGTGAGTTTAATGGAACTGTTATTCCTGCAGGTTCATATGGAAATATTGTTGTTAATGCAACATATTCAAATTTAAGAACTTATTCAGTTAATGCAACTGCAAACACAGGAATCACAAATATAACTAATAGTTCAGCAGTTAACTATGGTGAAAACACAACAATAACCTTTGATGTTGCTGAAGGATACGAACAAAGAATTCTTGATGTTGTTGTTTATATCAATGGCACTGAATTAACTTTAAGCCCAGCAAACACAAGAGGTTCAGTTTCTGCAAATGCTAATAAGTTTGAAAATTCAAATGTTTATTTAGAATATAATGGTGAAGTTGTTTACTCAGCATCATTATCATATTCAAATTCAACATTCACATTAACTATTAGTGGAATTAAGAGAAATGTTGAAGTAACATTTGAGGCTTTAGATAAAAATGATTATTCTGTTACTCTTCCAACAGGAACAGGATATGAACTAAACACATTAAAAGTTGGAGAAATAAGACAAACTGAAATCACTTCAGTTAAACATGGTGATAGCATTTCATTCGTTATGCAACTTCAAGCTGGTTACACTCAAAGTAATTATGAAATTGTTGTTAACAATGGTTCAAACAATGGTTATAAGGTTGATGTTGTTAAAGATGCAACAAACAAAAATGCTACTGTAACAATTTCAAACATTGCAACAGATATTGAAGTTGAAGTTATTAGTGTTGTTGCTAATAAGTACACAATTAACTTAAATTATGGAGATAATGGAGCAGGTATTCCACAAAACATCCAAGTAACATATGGAGAAAAAATTGGATCTATTCATACTTCAATAACTCCTGATGATGGCTATGCATTCGTGGGTTGGTTCACAGAAAATGGAACTCAATACACAACTGAAACCATTATTGATAGTTCAATGCTTAGTGCATTAGAAGCAGGTTTAACATTATATGCTCAATACACTCAAGCTTCATTCACAATTTCTTATCAATATAACAATGGAACCAATGAAACAAACTTTGTTGTTATTGGGGATGCCAATGATATTGCGAGTGTTAAAGCAGAATTTAATGATGTTAATATTCCAACAGGTTTTAACGCATTAACACCAGATTTTGACTTACCAGTTCCAACAAGAACAGGTTACACATTTGATGGTTGGTTCTTAGATACTGCTTATAAAACTGCTCTTCCAAAATTCAATTTTGCTAGTGTTAGTCATTTGGTTAATGCTGCTGAAGGCGGGGATAAGCAATTAGAACTTTATGCGAAGTTCACTGAAAACCAATACACAGTTAGTGGTTTATCAAACACAACACAATATACTGTTGTTAATGATTCAGATAACTTATCCAAATATGCACATCATGCAAATGCTTCAAACACATTTGAGTTCACTTTCAAATTAAATGAAGGTTACACTCAAAGTGATGATACATTTAAAATTTTAGTTAACGAAGTTGAGTTAACTAAAGATTCAAACGGTAAAGATGAAGGTGAATTTACTTATTCATTCTCAAAATCAGGTG
>JAZUCB010000199.1:0-2311 GCA_045638985.1 Clostridia bacterium | reverse complement strand
ATTCCCATTGGTTAACAAGACCATTATATTTCACACAACAATCAAATTTGTGGATAGGAATAACTTCTCTAATTTTTGCTATTATGTTAATTAATAAAAACACATCTTTGAAAAGTTTGAAAATAATGAGTGTGTTTAAATATATTTTTACCGTTAGTATAACAATTACTGGAATCGTGTTTTGCACCTTACTTGCGCCATTTGCTGATTTTGATATTTGGACTTTTGCTAGTGTTTTAACACACATTGTTGTTCCACTGTTATCAATTTATGATTTTTTAACTAATCGAAACATATTGAAAATTGAAAGAAAACATGTTTGGTTAACTATAATTCCAGTTTTAATATATTTTATTTTTACTAGCATTTTATGCGTGTTAAAGGTTGACTTTGGAAGAGATGACCCTTATCCTTATTTCTTTATGGATTTTTATTCTGAAGTTGGATTATTTGGATTTATTGCAGAATGGCCACCTCAAATTGGATCTTTTTATTGGTTTATTTTCTTCTTTATTTTTATATATTTATTAAGTGTTGTATATTTCAAAATTCACACTTGGTTATCAAATAAAAGAGAAAATAAACACATCGATGAATATTAATTATAACCTTTGTTTAAGTTTGATTTAAAAAACAACATTGTTGACAAAAAGTATTAAAAATGATAATTTTAAAATTGGATAGCGAGGAAACTAATGAATAGATTTGTTTATTTAGATAACAATGCAACAACAAAAGTTGCTAAATATGTTGTTGAAAAGTTAGAGCCTTATTTAGAGTTGCAATTTGGTAATCCTAGTTCAATTTATGGGCATGGCGTTAAAATTAGAAAGGCGATTGATGAGGCAAGAATTAATTGCTCAAAGTTAATAAATTGCGATTCAAAGAATTTGATTTTTACTAGTTCTGGAAGTGAAAGCAATGCTAGCGCAATAAATTCTGCAATTAATGAAAAGCCCTCAAAGAAAAAAATTATAACAACTAAAGTTGAGCATAGTTCTATTTTGGAATATTGCAAAATGCTTGAAAATAGAGGCTATGAAGTTATTTATTTAAATGTTGATTCTAATTGCAATATTGATTTGAAGCAGTTGGAAAAAGAAGTTGATGAAAGCGTTTGCTTGCTTTCAATTCAATTTGCTAATAACGAAGTTGGAACTATTTTATTAAATGATGAAGTTTTGGAAAAGATAAAGCAATTAAGAAATAATTACAACTTTTTATTCCACGTTGATTGCGTTCAAGGATTGGGAAAAATTGATATTGATATAGATAAATTAAATGCAGATTATGTTAGTTTTTCAGCTCATAAAATTCATTGCCCAAAGGGAATTGGGTTGTTATATGTTAAAAGCCCTCAAACTTTTGTTCCATTAATTGTAGGGCATCAAGAATTTGGGCTTAGGGGTGGAACAGAAAACATTTTAGGAATTATTGCAGTTGGTGAATCTTGCAAATATATAAAGCAAAACTTTGATGAAATCTCTTCAAAAATAAAAAGTGTAAATGAATATTTAGAATCTAAACTCACTGAATTGGGGGTTACAATTAATTGCAAAAATGCATTACGCATACCTAACACAACTAGTTTAACATTTAAAAATTTTGATGGAAATAAAATGCTTTTTGCATTAGAAAATAAAGGGATTTGCGTTTCAACTGGGTCTGCTTGCAATAGTGAAAGCAGTGAACCAAGTTACGTTTTAAAAAGTATGGGAATTAAAAACCCTCAAAACACGATTAGAATTAGCGTTGATGAGAACACAACTCAATCTCAAATAGATTATTTTATAAATCATCTAAAAGATATATTAAAAGGAGAATAGAATATGCCTGTTTTAATAAATTTCAAAATTTGCGATAATTGCGCCGATTGCAATGGAATTAGAGTTTGCCCGGTGGGAGCTTTTCATTGGGATGAAGAGAATAGAACAATTGCAGTTGATAAAGAAAAATGCATAAGTTGTGGATTGTGCGGAACATCATGCACTAACGATGCAATTGCTTATGTTGAAACTCAAGAAGAAGCTGATGAACTTCAAAAAGAAATTGATAACGACCCTAGAACAATAGCAGATTTATTTGTTGAGAGATATGGTGCAATGCCAATAAACGATCAATATACCTTTGAATCTAGCTTAGAAAAGGTTAATAAAAGAATAAATTCTAATCGCCCAGTTATTATGGAATTTAATACCGAAGAAAACATTAATTGTTTATTAAAGTCAATTAAAATTTCAGAAATTGTTAAGGAGTTTGATGAAAAGGCAACATATTCTAAGTTTATAATCAAACCAGAGGATTTAGAAAA
>JAZUCB010000198.1:0-1409 GCA_045638985.1 Clostridia bacterium | reverse complement strand
AATTGTTCCATTTAAGGCAAAAGTAATCATAAATTATAAACGAGATGAAATTATTAGATTTACTTTTGAAAATTATAATTATCAATTTATAGAGTTTGATGATTTATTAACTTTGGAAATAAGAAATGAAATAGTAAGAGATGAATTAATGTGTGTTGTCAAATTAAAGGAAAGCGAAAATGAATAACGAACAAAAAAGAAAACACTATATCAAGATTTTAACTTCAATGCTAAAAGCCAACATTGACATCATGGAATATCATAGAGTGTTAGCAAAAGACAAAGAATCAAAGAAAATCATCAATAAATCTATTTCTCAAAGCAAAAAAGCCATTGAATTACTACCCCAAATAAACCATATTGAGATTTTAGATAGTATGTTTCGTGCATTTGTTAATGGTAAAGAAATATATTTCTCCACTATTGGCGCATTGATTTGCTCTAAAAAGTTTAATCGTTATGACAAAACCAAAAAAGGTTTTAAAGAGTTCATGGAATTAGAACTACAAGCAAAGGAAGATGCCATTAAAAAAGAAGAAGAAGCCAAGCAAGAAAGAGAAGCAATTAAAAAAGCCAAAGAAGAAGGCAAAGAAATTGAATATGTTATGGTAAATGGCAAAGTTAGAGCATTAATTAAAGAAAAACCTATATCTTAATAACTTATTTGCTATAATAGATTTGTGTGTCTAATCTCCATTTATCACACATGGTGTTGTGTTAAGAAATTAATGCAACACTTTTTGTTTTGAATATATAATATAGATATAAAATGCAACAATGGAGATATTTTTATGGCACGCATGAAAAAGGAAATGAAAGAAGAATTAAAGAAAATCACAGATGTTGTTGATATAAACATGGTAAACACTATTCTTGCTAATAACGATCAATTAGAACATTTCTCAATTAGTGAAAAAACTTTAATGAATATCGCCCAATGGGCTTTAGATGGAAAATCGCAATTTGAAATCGCACATAACCTTGAACTCACACCTTTAGAGTGGCAATATCTTATCGAAATATGCCCTGCAATTTTACTTGTTATGCAACATAGTAGAGCATACGCTGATATAGTTGTTGCTGGAACACTATTTCAAACCGCTATTGGTGGACAAAAAATTAAAAAGAAAATTCCACTAAAAGTTAAGGAATATGAAGTCGATAAAAGGGGTAGAAGTATTGTTGTTGGCGAACACTATGAAATGGTAGAAATCGAAGAAACCACACAAGCAAACCCATATTTGCTCAAATGGTTAGCAGAACATAAGTTAAGTGAACAGTTTGGTAAGGAAACAAGAGATAGTAATGCCGAACATAGGGGAATTATTGATGCTATGACCGAAGAAGAACGAACAGCGTTCCTCGGCGGGCTGAAAGGTGCATACAACGCTACAGACTTAAACCGTGTT
>JAZUCB010000197.1:0-3557 GCA_045638985.1 Clostridia bacterium | reverse complement strand
GGTTTTCATCATCATATATAACAAACAATTGGAGTTGGGATTACAAACCATATTTATATACTACAACAGGTGATTATGTTGAGGCACTTGGCATTTGTGCATATAACATTGAATACCCCAACACTACCCTAAACATAAATTCAAGTGAGAAAACATTACAAGACACCACAATAACCAAACAACAGTTATTGAAAAATACTGTTACCCCTGCATCACTTTTAACATCATACACCAAATTATTTGGTTTGTATTTTGAAAAGGATATTACAACAAAAACTATTACCATATCAACAAGAAATAGATTTTTTGAAGATGCACAGGTAATAGATATAGATGATAAAATTGATTGGAATAAGGAGGTGAAGATTGAACCATTGATGTTTAATAAAAAATGGTATCTTTTAACTTGCCCTGCCCTGGAAACAACCCAAATGAAAAACTATATGAGTGATTATTATGAGGCGGAATATGGGCAAAAAAAGATAAATACCAACTACAATTTCAATACTGATGTAGAAAATATATATAAAGAAAATAAATATCAAAATGTGATAACAATGTTGGATAGTTCAAAATATTACAGGCACTTTCCAACAATCAATAATAACAGTGTATTTGCACCTGCATTTGCTAATGATGGTTTAACATATAAACTATTTAATGGGAGTGATATAACAGATATAGGTGAAAAGGTATTGGGCAAATATGATGTTATTAACAAAAACATTTCACCTGTTCAATGGACTAATTTAGTTGGAGTAGATGCAATGCCGAAACTATGTTGTTTTAATGTAGATAACAACCAACAATCATTGAATGATTTGAATGTTAGTTTAGTTTTCTTTAATGGTTTTAAGTATTTAGAAGATAGCGAGGGAAACCCTATTAACTACACTATTAGTAACGATTTGCCACTAATGCAAACTATAAATGAGGGAACACCAACATATTTATTTTCAAACTCTAATTATGATATTAACAACAATAAAATATGTGAGATTACTAATGCCCTCCCACAGTTTACCCGTTATAATATAGAGGGTGGCAATGTTGTTAATAGTCTAGATTTTGGATTACCATTTGAAAGTTACATAAACGAGAACTACACAGAGGAAAGCACATTATATAATAAGTTTTGGAAAAACTTTTATATGGAGCAATTCAACCAAAACACAAGAAAAATAACCGCCTATGTAAAGTTTGACAATTTACAACTTAATGGCAAGGCATTAAAAAATTTCTACTATTTCAATAATTGTTATTGGTTGTTAAATAAGATTGTTGATTATAACATTGCCTATCCATATCAATTAGTAAAATGTGAGTTTATTAAGGTAAATAACATTTCCAATTATACTAATGGGCAAATATTACCACCTGCATCATTTACCATAGAGGCAGACCCAGAGAACAATGTTTATATAACCGATAGTACAGGCAATTTTGTTGGATATGGTGGTAATTATTATTGTAAGGTTGTTGCCGAATATGGGGTGTATGAAATACATATTTACGAAGATAATTTAGGTAATGAAATTACAAATAGATGTTGGAATAGTGCAACAGGTGAAATTAACATAGAGAACATAACAGGTAATATTTATATAACCATATATGGAAATGATGCACCAATAAATGTTAAATATGTTAATGATGTAGATGGTTTAATTGATGAAACAAAGATGATAATAATGTTTAGAACACCTAACACTCCAAATGGTTATAAAACGGTGTTGAATACTACATTAGATGAGGATAAAACAATAATATTTAATCCAACATTTGACACACCAACATTGTTGAGAATACAAACAAATTCAACCACCTCTGTTGGTGGTAGTGTAGATTTCGTTTATAACGATGGTTCAAGGGGTGGAACAAACTTTTACACAACACCAATGTATAACCCTAATTATACAAAATGGGAATTAAACATAAACCCTGCTGAAACAGGATATAGTATTAGGGAATTAACAGTTACATTAAACTATGTGGATAATGATTTTATAGATTGTTGGAGTGATTGCGAAATAGACGATTTTTGTGATATTGATGGTGGTGAAAGTTACTAATGAATGGGGGTTATAAATACCCCCATTTTTTATTTGATATTTCATTAAAAACCATATATGGCAAAGAATGAAATTGTTAATGTTTTAACTATAAAAACGGAGGAAAGTCAAAAAACCATTAAGGGATTAAAAAAGGAAATTGCAGACTTAAAAAAGGTTTTAGAAAATACAACCATAGGCACAGAGGAGTTTGACAAAGCAAGTAAGGAACTTGTTGCTGCACAACTTGAACTGAAAACTGCTATGAGTGGCAACAAACAACAAACAGAGGCATTGGCGGGTAGTTATGATTATTTGGTTGCTGAAATGGCAAAGTTAAAAAAAGAGTGGAGAGCAACAGCAGATGAGGCAAAGAGAAATGAAATTGGCAAAGAAATAGACAATATCAACACCCAACTTAAAGAATTAGATGAAACCATTGGTAATAACCAACGAAAGGTGGGTGCATACGCAGAGGAATTTGCAAAAGCATTAAATCAAAATAATGATAATGTTGCAGCAAGTGCAACAGCATTCAAACAGGCATTAGCGGAACAAGATGATGCAACCATTTCAACGAGAACTAAATTGGAAAGTTTGCAAAAGGTTGCAAGTGGTTTGGCAAGTGGTTATGCAGCAGTGCAGGGTGTAACAGCATTGTTGGGTATTGAAAACGAAAACCTGGAAAAAACATTTGTGAAATTACAATCTGCTATGGCAATTGCACAGGGTGTTGGCGGATTGAAAGATTTGGTAGAGGGTTTAAGCAGGGGAAAGGTTGCATTTGCAGGTGCTACCAATGGTGTTAAATTATTTATTGGTGGTTTAAGTGGTGTGCAAAAAGCAATATTAGCAACAGGCATAGGTGCATTTGTTGTTTTATTAGGTGTGTTAGTTGCAAATTGGGATAAAGTAGTTAAGGTGTTCAATGGGGGCAGGGAACCAGTTGAAAAAACTGCTGATGCAATGGAACGACTAAATAGAGCAATACAAGATAATAAAGAAAAAACAGATAACCTCAAAGCGGAAACACTTATAAATTATGCAAAGAAAATAACAGAGGCAGAGGGTGATATAAAAAAAATTAGAAAAGAATTGGAAAAACTTAATGCAGAGGAAAAGAAAAATATTGAATTAGGTTTTCAAATGAACATTGCCACTGCTCTACAAGAGGTTGAAAAAACAGAACAACAGATTAAAGAGGTTGAGGCAAAAATTGAGCAATGGAAAGAAAATGTAAATACTGCATTAGAGTTTGACCAGATGTCAGCAAGTGAATACCCAAGCACTATGATACCTTATGCAGGTAACAAAGTTGGAGATTATGAAGATGATTTAGCACTATTGAAAAAAAATTTAGAGGCACAAAAAAATGCACTAAAAAAATATGAACAAGAATATGAGGTATATAAAGCAAAAATAAAAATTACAGAGGCAGAACACAAGGTTAAAGAAGATGAAAAAACAACTACAACTATTAAAAATAATCAAATAAAAGCAGCAGAG
>JAZUCB010000196.1:0-3119 GCA_045638985.1 Clostridia bacterium | reverse complement strand
CAATGAAAATGATGATTTTGATCAAGATGAATATAAAGCGTGGGTAAAAGAGCAGGTGGAAAGAATCTTAAAAGAAGATCCATCTGCGCAGTTCACCTATTTCAATAAAAGAATGGCTGATATATGTGATTTTCTGCCTGAGAAGAATGTTGAAGCTCATAACGATTGGGAGTTGTTGGCTTTTCTTAATAATAAATTTGAGGTTAGAGCTTTTTTAGGTGATAAGATTAGAATATTAGACTATATTTATTTAAAAGGCTCTCAGATTGATTATGAGATGGCTAGAAAAAGATTGGAGAGCAATGGCATGGTTGTTCAAAGTGCAACCGGCGCTGGAGGTTTAACAACTCATAGTGTTAATTCTGCCCAGGATTTGAAAAAACTTGGTTTGAAACCTAGCGAAGAATATTCCATTTCTGCTTATGAGCCTAATTTGCCAGTTAATTCAACATTAATGGTATCTAAAAACGATGTTCTTCAATTGCCAATAAGTGCGCAATTAATTAAAAACACTGGTAATTTTATTTATGCTGGTGGTGATTTCGTGTTACCAACAACTTTTAAGCCTGCTGTTGCAAGTCAGATTGTAACTTATAACCATATAGTTGGAAGTGAATTACAAAAAATGGGTTATAGAGGAATCTGTGGTGTGGACTACATAGTTTGCGAAGATGGAACGGTTAAGTTTATGGAGTTGAACCCAAGATATCAAGGCTCTTCGTTTTTATTGAGTTTAGCACTTAAAAATGCAAAAACCAGCATTGCAAAATTAAATGCTGAGTGTTTTGAAAATCCAACTGTTGAAGCTCCAAATATAACTGTTAATAAAAGTTTTGTTAACTGCAAAAATGATAGTGATTATTCTCATTTGGGTGAGCCTAGTGAGGTAATAAAAAAAGTGGAAAATTCCACTTTTAGAAAGGTTTTTGATAGATCCATTTGCACTGAGGATAGTTTTGAAAAACCTGAAGATTTAACTTCTATTTGTTTATAATATCTAAGATCTCCTTGAAAAATTCATTGGAAAGAAGTTTTCCCGATGTGTTTAATTCAAGGAGTTTATTTTTATCTGCCCACATTGCATTCATAACTTCTTCTTCTTGAATTTTCACCTCATCAATTTGGGTGTTGTTTTTAAATAAATATGCTCTTAAAATGTCGGGGCAACCTTTAAAATAACGAAGTTTGCTTCCAATAAAAATTGGTTCAGCTTTGCTTATATCAACGTTCAACTCTTCTTTGGCTTCTCTGATGCAGGCTTCAATATCACTTTCGCCCATAAGGGCAGATCCACCAGTGCATTCCCACATAAAAGCATGTGCTTTATTCGCACATCGTTGGCTTAATAATAACTCATTGTTATCATTGATTATCCATGCGTTTATAACCAAATGATATTCGTTATCATTAAGAAAATCTCCACGATTAACGGTTTTATTTAATTTATTAAAATCTTTATCATATAAATCCCATTTTTCCATAACTTATTACCTTTTTGAAGAAGTATAAATTAATCCTTTTTAAATGTCAAATTTTTTACTTTTTATATTGTTATCAAGTAATCTTAAATATAAAAAAGCGGGTAGAAATTTAACTACCTGCCTTTTTTATTTAAATAAAAAATTTAAACTTAGAAAAATTATTTAATAAACTTAACTTCACCAATTTCTCTGTATTTTGGTTCTGGTGAGTTAGGATCAGCGTAGCCAAGTGCTGCTAAGCCATAAACCACGTGATTATCTGGAATTCCAACTTCTTTTAGAATGGCACGAATTTCAGGCACGTCGCAATTATCTGTTAGTTGATTAATCCAAACGGATCCAACCCCATATGATGTTGCGGCAAGGAATATGTTTTGTAGGGCGCAGGCGTTATCTTCTCTGCCAAATTTATTATTTCGATCGTTTGATGGAATAATAAGCGCAACTGGGTTATACATGTTGTAATCTTTCATTCCAATAACTTTTGCAACTTCTTCAATTAATCTTTGTATTATTTCCTTGTTAGAAATAATAGTAAACTGCCATGTTTTTTTGCACATTGCACTAGGTGCATGCATTCCGGCATCAGCAAGCTCTTTTAAAATTTCTTCGTCAATTGGTTTGTTTGAAAATTTTCTAATGCTTCTTCTTGATAAAATGGTTTCCATTGTTTCATTCATAATATCACAACTCCTAACGTATTTTGTTGGGCTTAGTATAACATAAAGATTAAATTATTGCATCTATTAATATGCTTATTAGTCTAAAATGTATTTTATTAAAAAAAGTATAAAACTCTATTAAATTGTTTTAAGAGTATATTAAAAAGAGTTTATTTAAATGTGGATTTTTAGTTTTTATGTTAATTGTGATGAGTATTTATCGTCAAACCAAGTCGCTATTTTTTTCCAAAATAAACCTTAGCAAGGCGTCTCTATCTTTGGGCTTTGCGTAATTTATGCCCACTCTAGGGGCTTTTTTAAAATTGTAAACTTTGCCGTCGTCAAAAAGTTCGATTTGAGAATTGTTAATAATGCTTTGGCCATTTAACGTTTTATCTATTCCAAGATATTTTGTTAGTTTTGCAGGTCCATTTGCTTGAATGCTAGCCCTAATTAACACTGCTTCAGGCTCATTAATTCCTTTGCTAACAATATTTAGCATATAATGCAATCCATAACACAAATAAATGTATATCGTTCCACCTTCTTTCCACATCGGTTCGGTTCTTTTTGTTCGTTTACCGTTGTAGGTGTGGCAAGCACTATCATCTTCGCCTAAATATGCTTCAGTTTCCGAAATCTGTGCCCATTTTTCGCCATCAAAATTTGTTTTGATCCATTTGCCAATTAAATTTTGTGCAAGTGAAATTGTGTCTATTTCAAAAAAGTTTTTGTCATTTATTCTTCTCATAGTTTTATTATACAACATTTATATGTTTTAATTAAACTTTTAATTGATTTTGTTTATTAATGCAATATTTAATAACATAAATTTTTAATTTTTTTTAGTTAAGATAGTATTTTTATCATAATCACTTGTTTTTCCTTAGTCCAAAATGTTTTAGTTAATCATTTTGGGGATTCCTGAGTTATGTGAATAAAAAAAACCGTGAAGTTATTCACGGTTAATTATTGG
>JAZUCB010000195.1:0-1534 GCA_045638985.1 Clostridia bacterium | reverse complement strand
CAAAGCATATTTTCTCTTATTTAACAATTGCAACAATTATGCCAATTTTAGTTTATTGTTGTTTTACTTTGTTTGAATCATTAATTTTAAATATGCTTGGAATGAAAGTGAGTTTAGCGCTTGCGTTGTTTATAATGTTGGTTTTTGGAACATTAACAAACACGTTCTGTTCAACTAACATAACCAGAGAAGAAGGGTTCTTTTATAAATTAAAAACCTTGCCTTTAAAAGCAAATCAAATATTATTATCTAAAGTGATTTTCTGCTCAATAGTGAGCTTGAGTTCAGTTTTATTATCGGCAATTGTTTTAATAGCAGGAACTTCATTGTTGTTTTTTGAAGGATTGTTTTGCTTAGTAATTGCTTCAGTGTTTGCAATATCGCAAATTTTATTAGCAACAAAAATGGATTTAAAATGCGGGAAATATGATTTTGAAAAAGATCAAATTGAAAGAAGAACTTCAAAAATAGTTGCAAAAGTTGTTGGAATTGGTATTGTTGTTTCTTTCATAACGGGTTTTGCAACATTTGCAATTGGGCTTCTTTCTAAAAAATTATTTGTTTTGAATGTAAACATAAATGAGTGCTTTATTTATTTAATTCCGCTTGCAATTAGTTTTATTTATGCAGGGTTATCTATTTGGTATTATTTGCATAAACTTGAAAACTCTTTTGAAAATATTAAAGTTTGAGGAGGTTGAAGATGAATAAGAAATTAATTCTATTAATTTTGCTTTTGCCGTTGCTTATGATGTTTAGTATTTTCACTTCAACTAATTCAGTTCAGTTAAACGTGGCAGTTGGAGTTTCGAAAATTGAAATCATTGGCTCAAAATATGTTTATTTAGACTTAGATCAAAATGAACAGTATTATGTTAATTATGCAGTTTATCCGGTTTCAGCAAAAAACAAAAATGTGTTTTTCTCATATGAGCAAGTTGGATCAGAAAAACTTGCAGAGTTAACTTTTGAAAATGGATATGTTATTCCAAAATCAACGGGTGTTGCAAAGGTTACTTTAACAACTGCTGATGGTGGGTTTAAAGATAGTTTCATTGTTAAGGTTGATGCACTTAGTTTGCATTCAATAACTTGCTCTATTAGTCAAACTCATATTAAAACCGGCAAAAATGCTCGCATTTCAACAACTTTTGATCCAACAAATTTTTATAATAAAATGTTGAATTATTCTTCAAGTGATAGCAGTGTTGCAACTGTTTCAGATAAAGGAGTGGTTAAGGGGGTTAACCCGGGAAGTGCAATAATCACTATTTCATCAGTTGCTAATCCTCAAATTTATAAAAATATTGAGGTTGAAGTTTTTAGTGATGAGATTATTGCAGTTGCTGATTCTGAAATCAACACTCTTGAAAGCAGTGGAGAGGTTACTCTTGTTATTCAAGATTCTGTTAAGAATGATGTGACTAAAGAAAGCATAACTTATGCTGTTTATGATGTTAGTAATAATCAAGAAATTTTATTGCCATCGGACCTTGTTTTTAATATGGAAAGAACAGGTGTTGTTGAAGATAAT
>JAZUCB010000194.1:0-4529 GCA_045638985.1 Clostridia bacterium | reverse complement strand
TTCTTTTCCACTCATAAACCCAGCACCAATATAACTTCCAATTAAGGTTGAAACCAACAAAATAACTCTAATAAACATTAAAATATTTTATGAATCAAAATTTAAATTAAGAACAAAAAAAAGGCTTTAAAAGCCTTCATTTTATAAAATTATATATTCATAAACTTTCTTTACATTACCCTTAATTTCAGCCTTTGCTTTTCCAACTGAATCAAATGTTTCCAACTTTATATCTGAATTATTTATGAAAACTAAGTTATTTGCATTTGTTTGAACAACGTAATGTTTTTGAGTTTTTAAAACACCTGCGTAGCTTAACGTTGTATCCTTTATTTTAGTTGGAATTATCTTTATTCCCTTCTTATTTCTTAAGGTTTGCAATCTTTCATCAACTTTAATTGATTTTAAATTTCCATTATTAAATATTAAAGAAATTATATCTGTTGATGTGCATTGACTTCCACAAATTAACTCATCAGATTCACCCAAAGCAATACCTTTAACACCAACACTAACTCTACCAGTTACTTGAATATCATTTTTTGGAACAATTGCAGAATAACCATTTTTAGATATCAATAGCAAATCAGATTGAGAATTATTAAATTGAACACAAATCAACTCATCACCGTCTTTTAATTTTATTGCTGCAATTGCTTGCTTTGAAGCAAAATATTCCGAAATTTTTGAGATTTTTACCATTCCAGATTTAGTTACAAACAACAATTCATCATCAGCATTACTTTCTGCAAACTCTAAAACAGCAACCACTTTTTCATTATTTTCAAGGTTTTTATAATGATAAGTTAAATTAGCACCTCGATCTTTGAACTTGCATTGATCAAGTTTATTAACATCAATTTTAATGCAGTTACCAATATTGGTAAACAAATATATTGATTTATTACTTTCTGTTTGAATAAAGTGTTCAGGTATTTCAAACACACTTGCATTTTGATTTAATGTTTTGCTACTCATATTATAGTTTTTAGTTGCCACATTTTTTATTGTGTTTTCTGGCGAAATAATAACATTAATGCTTTCAACTTGATCCGAGTCACTTCCCTCAACTTCAACTTCATCTAACTCATCATCACAATTTAAAAATTGTGTTTTACGATCACTACCATATTTATTAGCAATTGCCATTAATTCTTCTTTAACAATTTTCATTTGTAATTTCTCACTCTTTAAAATTGCTGTAAATCTTTTAATTAAATCTTTTAATCTATTAAGTTCTGCAACCAACTTATTAACTTCTAAACTAGTTAATCTCGCCAAACGCATATCCAAAATCGCCTGTGCTTGAACATCAGATAAACTAAAAGCTTCAATAAGTTTTATTTTTGCATCTGTAACACTCTTGCTTGTTTTAATAATTTTGATAACTTCATCAATATTATTTATCGCAACTAATAACCCTTCAAGAATATGTTCTTTTTTAAGGCAAGCTTCTAAATCAAATTTTGTTCTATTATATATAACTTTTTGTTGGAAGTTCACATAATAATCCAAAATTTCAATTAAAGATAATTGCTTTGGCTTACCATCAGCAATCGCAACCATATTTGCATTAAAATTACTTTGCAAATCAGTGTTTTTATATAAAAAGTTAAGAATTTCATTAACTTTAGCATCTTTTTTTAATTTGATAACAGCTCTTGTTCCGTTTCTATCTGATTCATCTAAAATATCAGCAACAAAACTCAAACAACTTGTTGGATTAGATTCCTTTAATGTTGCAATTCTTTGCAACATTGTTGATTTATTAACTTGATAAGGAATTTCTGTTATAACAATGTTTTTCTTGCCATTATCCCCATTTTCAATATGACATTTAGAACGGATAACAATTTTTCCCTTTCCAGTTTCATAAACTTGTTTTAATTCACTACTATTTAAAATATAGGCGCCAGTTGGAAAATCTGGAGCTGGCATTATTTGCATTAACTCATCAATGGTTATATTTCTGTTATCAATATAAGCACAAACTGCTGTGCAAGCTTCTTTTAAGTTATGAGTTGGAATATTTGTTGCCAAACCAACTGCAATTCCATAAGCACCATTCACCAACAAGTTTGGAAATCTGCCAGGCAACATAACTGGCTCTTTGCAAGAATCATCAAAATTCAACATCCAAGGAATTGTGTCTTTATCAATATCTCTTAATAACTCTAAAGCAATTGGTGCTAATTTTGCCTCAGTGTATCTCATCGCAGCCGCACAGTCGCCATCAACACTTCCAAAGTTACCATGACCATTAACCAGAATTTCACCCATATTAAACGGTTGAGCCATTCTAACCATTGTGTCATAAATACTTTTATCACCATGAGGGTGATACTTACCCATGCAATCTCCAACAATTCTTGCACTTTTTCTAAATGGACGATCAGGCAAAACCCCAACTTCCAACATACTATACAAAACACGCCTTTGAACAGGTTTTAAACCATCTTCAACCCTAGGCAAAGCTCTATCCATAATAACATATTCACTATATGGCAACATGCTTTCATGAATAACTTGCTCAACCGACTTTGTTACAATATTTGAATCATATGCAAAAAAATCTATTTGTTCTTTCTTACTTTTACTCTTTCTCTCAGCCATAACTATTCAACCTTTTACTTCTTCTTAGATTCAAAAGCATCAACTTTATTAAAGTTTGCGTTGTCAATAATATATTGTTTTCTTTCAGATATATTATCTCCCATCAAAACATTAATCATTCTTTCAGCCTCCGCTGCATCTTCAAGATTAACTCTAACCAAAACTCTTTTTGCAGGATCCATTGTTGTTTCCCAAAGCTGTTCAGCAGTCATTTCACCTAAACCTTTAAATCGCTGAACCGTGTAACCAGTTGTTGAACGACCAACAATTTTATCGTAATCTTCATCATTATAAACATAATGAGTAACGCCATTTTTAACAATTTTATAAAGTGGTGCAATACCGATATAAACGTGACCATCAATAATCAATTGTTTCATATACCTATAGAAGAATGTTAATAAAATCGCACGAATATGAGCACCATCTTGGTCAGCATCGGCTAAAATAACAACCTTATTATATTTTAAATTATCAATATTAAAAGTGTCGCCAATATTTGTTCCCAAAGCACTAATAATTGTTCTAATTTCTTCATTTTCAAGCACTTGATTTAAACGTTTTTTCTCAACATTTAAAGGTTTACCCCTTAATGGCAAGATAGCTTGGAAAGTTCTATCTCTTGCTTGTTTAGCACTTCCTCCCGCACTATCTCCCTCAACAATAAACACTTCATTAAGCAACGCATTTCTTCCTGTGCAACAACTTAATTTTCCAACCAATGAATATGAATCTGCAGCACTTTTTTGCCTTGTTAAATCTTTAGCTTTTTTAGCGGCCTCCCTAGCCTTTGCTGCCAATTTTGCTTTATTAACCAAAACAGAAACAACATCTTTGCTTTGTTTTTTAGTTCCAAATTCAATCAAATTTTCATAAACAATATTTTCAACTTCGGGTTTTGCTTCAGGGTTACCAAGTTTTGTTTTTGTTTGACCTTCAAACTGAACATTTTTCATTTTAATGGATAAAATAGCAGTTATTCCTTCTCTATAATCTTCACCCATTAAATTTGATTCTTTTTCTTTTAAGATTCCAAACTTTCTAGCAATTTCATTAATTGCCCTAGTTAATGCAGATTTTAAACCAACCTCATGAGTTCCTCCCTCACTTGTTGGTATGTTATTAACATAGCTGAATATATTTTCAGAATAACTATCAGTATGTTGAATAGCACAACATAAATCAACTAACTCAGAACTTCCTTCAAAATAAATAGGTTCCTTATATAAAACACCCTTGCCATTGTTTAAATATTCAATAAAATCTTTTAAACCGTTTGTATATTTATACACCTTTGTTTCATGAATATAATTACCAATTTCATCAACATTGCAATTATCAGTTAAAACAAGCTCAATTCCTTTATTTAAAAAAGCTAACTCTTTTAACCTTTTAGAAATAACATCAAATTCAAACTTTAAGTCACCAAAAACCAAATCATCTGGCATAAAAGTGACTTTAGTTCCAGATTTTTGAGTTTTGCCAATATTTTTTAAAGTTGTAACAGGCACACCACTAGAAACTTTTTTACCTTTTCTCACACTTTCAAATCTCATGTGATACTTAGAGCCTTCTTTGCAAACCTCAACTTCAAGCCATTTACTTAAAGCATTTGTAACACTCGCACCAACACCATGCAACCCACCTGAATATTTATAATTTTCATTATTAAACTTACCACCAGCATGCAATTGCGTGAAAACAACCTCAACACCACTCACTTTTAGAGTTGGATGCTTATCAACTGGAATACCTCTACCATTATCCTCAACAGTTATGCTACCATCTGAATTCATGGTAACTTCTATTTTATTTCCATAACCATTACTAATTTCATCAATAGAGTTATCAACAATTTCCCACAAAATATGATGTAAACCCTTACTGCCTGTTGTTCCAATATACATACCAGGACG
>JAZUCB010000193.1:0-2469 GCA_045638985.1 Clostridia bacterium | reverse complement strand
TGATTTTTAATTTAATAATAGAATTGCAAACAAAACCAGTTATTTTTAATTGTATATTCCAAAAATTTGATATGTACTAATAAAAAAATAAAGGGAAATATATTTATGGATAACAGATTAGCAATATCGTTACTAGCCTATAAATGCGCGCAAAATTCAGCAAGCCAAAATAAAGAGGCATTGGCTCAAAATATGCAAGCCCTTAAAGAAACACTGTCAACATTTGAGTTAAACGAACAATATGAAATTATGGCAAAACTTCAAAACCCAAATAATGTTTATGGAGCAAAACCTGCAGTTGAATACGAACCTGTTAGAGATTGCTTTATGAGTAATCTTGCTGATTATTATTCAACTCAAAATAAAAAAGATACTACTGCAGAATTTCAAAACCAAATATCTGTATTTACCGTTGACCAACTAGAATCTTTAAAAGGTGCTTTAATAACAGCTCAAAGCGAAGGATTCCCAGCAAATGATCAATTAAACCAAAATGGTATTAATGTAACCTCAGAGAGATTTATAGGTTACATAAATCAAATAGATGGCATGGTTGCTGATTTAAATGACGATTTATCTATGTAGATTATTAAAACACAAAAAGTTAAAACGTTATTTATAAACCACATAACAATAATAAGATAAACAAAAAAGGTTGAAAAATTTCAACCTTTTTTATTTAAATTCTATTGCCAGCTAATAATTAAGCCTCAGGGTTTGCTGAATCATCTTCAAAAGTTAATCCATCATCAGGAGTTGAAGCTTCTGCTTCTTCAACAGCATCTAATAATTCTTTTTCAGAAGGTTCATCTTCTGCTTTTATAAGGCTATCTAACATCCATTCTTCTTCTCCACTATCAACAGCATCATGAGCCTCGCGAGTTAAATTATCAAAGAAGTGCAATTCACTAACAAATTTTTCTAACTCAATGCCACCGCTCAATTCTTGCGCTTTTGCTTCTGCCATCTTGCCTAGTTTTGTTTTTTCAAAAATTGTGTGAAATCTGAAAAAGTCTAAAACTGGTTCAGCTTTAGAAAGCTTTAATAAATTTTCAAAACTATCAGAAGTTTTAACAAGCTCTGCAAGTTGAGGAATTTCTTCTCTTTCAACTTTGCCTATCACAGCTGGGTTATATAGCCCATCTATTTTATAAGTTAAATAATTTTGTCTGCCTGTTAAACCAAGTTCTGAAACTAAAAGTTCACCTTTAACCTCTGCAGCAATTCTATTTCTATTCACTTCTGCAGCAGAAACCATCACTTGTTGAAGTTTAGTGTAGTTCATAGTTCTAAAAGCACGATCATCTTCTATTAAGCTTAAAATTTGTCTTCTTTTTTCTGAATCGAACTCACTTTGCAATCTAGCCTCATTTGCCGAAATTCTTCTAGCAACCATGCTCATTTGCTCTGAAATGTCATCATCTAATAACATTTGAGCATCTGCAACAGAATAAGAATGTTCTCTTGCTTTTGATCTTGCTCTTTGCTCAATAAAGGTTTCTTTATCATCTTTAGTTTTTTCGCTATTTTCATATTCTAATTCTAGAAATTCTTGCCTATAACTTTCAGCCTCAATGCACGCAATTTGATATTTTTCTGCTAATGTTAATTCTTTCATAATTTCCACCTCTTTATAAATTAATCACTATAACTAGTATATCACATTCTCCTCAAATGTCAATACCCAATCTTTGCACAAACCTTTACCACCTTCCTTACCCACCTTCCTTACCCAATAATTGCATAAACCTTCTGATTTCTATTCAAAAAACATTGCCCGTTTTCACACCAACAAACACCCCTCAATTACGCAGTTTATCTTAATCTTATAGCCTCATAAAACCAAACCAAACAATATTACACCTAAAACTGCAAACTCTAAAAGAACAATATCTATACCAGATAAACTGATTGATTAATTAAAAGAATATGAAGTATGGTAGCTAAACCAGAAGAAATATCTTGGGGATAGACTTGGAGATACCGATAGATTATTCTGCACAGAAGATGGCACAGATATATCCCCTGGATTATTTAGAGTATGGCTACAAAAAACACTAGCAAAAGTTGACTTACCAAAAGTAACTCTCCCCTCCCTAAGGCATACCAACATAACCTTACAATTGGTAGCAGGAGTTGATATGAAAACAGTATCTGCCCGTGCAGGTCACTCAAAAGCAAGTACAACTTCAGACTTTTACAGCCACTTCATAAAGAACTCAGATATCCACGCAAGTGAGATATTAAATAAAATATTTAAGTAGCGAATAAATAAGCACCAGACTAATGGTGCTTTTTAGTATTATTAGGAATTGAAGATAGTTTGAATTCATATTCGTAAGGATTGTTGTATATATCATATACAATAAATATTATTTTATCTGGAACATTATTAATTTTTGAGAAGTTAAATTCTATTTTGCATTTTTCATTTTTTTCAATGTAAATAGTTTCTTGTAAATTTATAAT